>NZ_JBHMCY010000054.1:0-51978 GCF_042430725.1 Streptomyces cinereospinus
GTGCCAGTCATCCGGACGCATGCCCCATGATCCCGCGTGCTATTGGCGTCCGCCCATGATTTTCCGCTTGGGCGAGGGGGCGCCTGCACGCACGGAGAATGGCAGTAGCGGACCGCGTCGGAGCCGTGCTGGACTAGCAGGTCGGCGACCACCGAACTGCCCGCCGCGGGTCCTCGGCATCCATATCACCAGCGCCGTCAAATGGCAGCGAGCCGCAGCCGGGACTGGGACGCCTACGCGGCCGAGATCAGCCACCGGACTGATAAGGAAGTAGCTCATGGACATCCGACAATGCCGGAAAGAAGATCTTGACCTCCTGGAGAGGAACATGCCCTCGCCCGGGCGGACGCGACGCCACGCGATGCGGTTCGAAAAACAACAGCAAGGTCTGAGTACCTTCCTGGTCGCCTGGTTCGACGGAATCCCCGTCGGAACGGCGCAGATTCTGTGGCAAGGATGCGAAGCGCCCGAAGTGCGCGAGCGTTTCTCCGAGTGCCCTGAGTTGAACGGTCTGGGAGTCTGGCCGCCGCAGCTGCGGTCCCAGGGCATTGGGACGGCCATCATCCGCGCAGCGGAAACCGAGGCCCACCGCAGCGGTCACGACCGGATAGGTTTGGGCGTGGACGACCAGAACCTCCGCGCAGCCTCGCTCTACCTTCGACTCGGTTACCAGGAAACCGACTGCCGCTACCTCGACCGTTACCACTATCTCGATGACAACGGTTTGCGACACGAGGTTGCCGACGCTTGCCGGTTCTTGATCAAGCAGCTCACCGGCCGCCAGCCAACCTGACCCCAACCAGGCAGGCACAACAGGAATATAGGTGTCCGCAAGAACATCTCGGAGCTGCTCAAGGCGCCCTTGGGCATATTGGATACCGCGAGCGAAGTCGTGACCGGTGGCGGGGAGGGTCTGATGTGAGGCGTGAAGGGGTACGGTTTACCGCGAAGTGCATCTTCCGGTGACTTCGGTGTCAACAAAAGTCGACCGGCGTACCATAACTCGCCGAAGGGTCAAGGCGTCTTGACCGGAGTGCCTACGGACAGACTGTCCTCACACAGCTCTTGTCGGGTGGAAGGCTTCTTCTTCACTGAGGCCACTACCAAGGTGAGGATGTCGTCATGGCGAGTCGCAGTCCCGAACGTCCGACATACGGATTCACGGTTGCGGCTGCTGTCGACGCTGTCCCGGCCGCACGCCGCCACGTTGTTTCGCTAGCCCAGGACCTGGGGCTTCCGCTGTCGGACCAGACACTGGAGACCGTCGAACTGCTGGCTGGAGAGGTGATCGCCAACGCTGTCCTGTACACAGACGCTCCGTGCGACGTCTCTGTGACGCGGGCCGACGAACGGCTTCGTGTCGAGGTCACGGACACGGACGCATCGTTGCCGAGCGCTGTTGAGGCCGGGCCGAATGACGAGAGCGGTCGGGGCCTCCTGCTCGTGAACGCCTTGGCGGACGCCTGGGGGACGCAACCGGAACCCCCGGGCAAGACGACATGGTTCGAGATCACGCCGGAGCCCTCGACCGCCCGCTTGGGCAACAATTCCGCGGATGCACCGCCCTCACCTCATACAGGTGACGCTGCCATGCGACGAACTGAGTGCCAGAGCCGCATGGCGGTATCGGCGACCACCGCCCGTCGCACAGGCACGCTCGCGACAGCTTCTCCCGTCCACGGGTGGGTTTCTTGATTGCCACCGCCACCACACGCTCCGTATCCTGCTGGGCAACGCGTTGACGGAGACGAGTAGCCACGGATCACGCGAGCAGAGAGAGCCGCCGGCAGCTGGGAAGGCGGTCTCGCGCCCCGAGGTGAAGACCCTCCTGAGCGTGGGGAGGAACGACCCCGTCTGGTGGTCCAATGCCCCGCCGGCCGGCACAGTCCGGGGTCACCCGGTCCTGCGCCGGAGCGGTCAGGAAGTATCTGATCGCGGCACGGGGCGCGTTGACACTGACTGACGCCTGACCATAGGGGCAGCGTCGTATGTAACCGTCGGTGGACACGTATGCGGTCGCCGAGCGGCACGACCACCGCTCGCCCCCAGCCGGGGGAAGCTGCAGGTACCGCAGCTCATCGAGGTAGGCCCGGTACCCTCCGGACAGGTTGAAAAAGCGGCCAAGCCGGTCGGCGTCGAGGTGCTGCTGCAACAGATAGTCCTGGACCGATTTGCCCTCGCGGCGCAGGGCGCGCTCGTCGAGGACGACGGGGCTGAACTGAATCTCCACGTCCGCCTCGGACACGAGGTGGGCCAGCTCCTGGCACTCGCCGTCGCTCAGGCCCCAGCAGGTGACGTGCAGGATCTTCGTCCCGGTACTGATGGCGCGCAGCGTGTCGATACCTGAGGCCGCTGTACGGGTCGTGCGTCCCAGCAGCATCGCGCCTGCAGGTTAGACGATCCAGCACGACGGGCGAAGCGGCCCTCTTGCAGACGCAGCGGTGTCCGTGGCATTGGCCAGCCACCAGAGTTCGGGATCACGCCGAAGGATCACGTTCGCCGACGTCACGCTGCCTGCTCCCTTTTCGCCTGCGCGTGGGGTCCACCGAGCACGAGATCTGGCGCGTACCTGCCGCGAGTGTCGGCGGCGCCTGAATCGTGGTGCTGGGTCACTTTTCAGCCGTCGCCGACACTGCAAGCTTCCGAAAGAGGGATTGTGATTGCTGTCTGGCCGTCGCCCGCCCTATCCTCATCGCATCGCGCGAGCCGAGCCGAGTAGCTACGGGAGCCAACAATGCAGGTGGGTGAAAGCGTCGCCTTCCGCGACACGCTGACTCACCGCTGCTACGGCATCCAGGCCACTCCGCGTTCCGCGCACCTCGGTCTCCTTGCTCAGGCGCGACTTCCCCAGCGGGTCGCGTCCTCTGCGGTGACGGTGCCTGAGGTCAGCACCGGCTTGGGCCTTCGATTGCAGGCTGCTGCGCGACTATCTGCCTGACTTAGGGTCAGCAGGCCGCAGGCTCGTTCTTCATCGAGCAGGACGCCTGCTGTCTCCTCATCGCTGACTGCGACGGAGCCGGAACGGCTCAGCGGCCATCCGGTACGCCGACCTTATGTCGTCGCCAGCGGTCCTCTCTGTCTCAACACCGTCCCAGCCCCGTCGCCGTAGCCCGGCCACGGCCAGTCCGGCGGGGCTCGATCATCTCTCACGAGGAAACCCATGACCCAGGACGTCTCCATGCCGCACTTCGACCCTTACTCGATCGAGGCGCGATGGCAGCGACTGTGGCGGGATGAGCGCGCGTGGGAGGTAACGAACGCGCACGCGTTTCGCGCCAGCCAGAGGGCGTACGTGCTGGAGATGCTCCCCTACACCAGCGGTGAGCCGCATGTGGGGCACCTGAAGAACTACGCGGTCGGTGACGCGGTCGCGCACTTCCTGCGGCGGCAGGGCTACTACGTGCTGCATCCCATGGGGTACGACGCCTTCGGACTGCCGGCGGAGAACCACGCGATCCGTACCGGCAGGCATCCCCGGGATTCCACGGACGAGTCGATCGCGTCCTTCAGGGAGCAGTTCCAGCGGTGAGGTATCTCGATCGACTGGAGCCGAGAGCTCAGTACCCACTCTCCGGAGTACTACCGCTGGACGCAGTGGATCTTTCTGCAGCTGTTCAAGGCCGGTCTGGCGTACCGTAAGCGGTCGGCGGTCAACTGGTGCCCCTCGGATGCGACGGTGCTGGCGAACGAGCAGGTCGTGGACGGGCGCTGCGAGAGGTGCGGCACGCTCGTGGAGCTGAAGCAGCTCGAGCAGTGGTTCTTCCGCATCACCGGCTATGCCGAGCAGCTCCTGGAGGGGCTGGACGATGTCGACTGGCCGGCGCATGTGAAGACCATGCAGCGGGCGTGGATCGGCCGCTCCGAAGGTGCCACTGTCGCCTTCGGGTGTGCCGAGGTCGAGCACTCCCTGGAGGTGTTCACCACCCGGCCGGACACCCTGTACGGGGCTACTTTCCTGGCGCTGTCCCCGGAGCACCCGGATCTGGAGCAGCTGATCGCCGGAACGCCGCAGGAGGAAGCGGTGCGTGCGTACGTCAACGCTGCCCGCAGGGCCGGGCATGGTGAGCGTGGGAGTGACCAACGGCCGAAGACCGGCGTGTACACGGGCCGGCAGGTGATCCATCCGCTGAGCGGGCAGCAGCTCCCGATCGTGGTGGCCGACTACGTGCTGATGGAGTACGGCACCGGCGCCATCATGGGGGTGCCCGCCCACGATGAGCGCGACTTCGCGTTCGCCCGCGCGCTCGGTCTGCCGATCCAGCCGGTCATCGCCGGGGAGGGCGGGAGCGTGACAGAGCTGCCGTACACCGCCGAGGGAATCACCATTAACTCCGGTGAGTACGACGGTGTTTCAAGCCGGGATGCAGCCGCGCGCATCACAACAGCACTCGCCCAGAGCGGCCAGGGCCAGGCGGTCGTCAGCTACAAGCTGCGCGACTGGCTGGTGTCGCGGCAACGCTACTGGGGGTGCCCCATCCCCATCGTGTACTGCGACAGCTGCGGCCCGGTGGCCGTACCCGAAGAACAACTGCCTATCGTGCTGCCGGATATTGACGACTTCGCGCCGAAGGGCAAGTCGCCGCTGGCCGCAGCCGGGGACTGGGTGTCCGCGAAGTGCCCGGGCTGTGGCGCTCCAGGACGCCGGGAGACGGACACGATGGACACCTTCGTCGACTCCTCCTGGTACTTCCTGCGCTACTGCGATCCCTCCAATGGCAGCGCGCCGTGGAGCGAGGAGGCGATGCGGGCTTGGATGCCGGTTGACCAGTACATCGGTGGGGTCGAGCACGCCATCCTGCACCTGCTCTATTCGAGGTTTCTGTGCAAGGCCCTGGCTGACCTCGGATACCTGCCGGTGCGAGAGCCGTTCCGGAAGCTCTTCACGCAGGGGATGATCACCAAGGACGGGGCGAAGATGTCCAAGTCCAAGGGCAACGTCGTCTCCCCGCGGACGATTGTCGACACCTACGGCGCGGACACGGCCCGCTGCTACGTGCTGTTCATGGGGCCGCCGGAGCAGGGCGCGAACTGGTCCGACGAGGGCCTGGAGGGCGTACACCGCTTCTTCAAGCGGATCTGGCGGCACACCGAGGAGATCACCAGCACCACCAATGACGTGATCGGAACCGCAGCCTCCGACGAGCGGGATCTGGCGCTGCGCCAGCGCACGGCATGGACCATCACCAAGGTCACCGAAGACCTGTCGGAGCGGTTCGCGTTCAACACGGCGATCGCGGCCCTGATGGCGCTGTCCAACGACATCAGCAAGGCCCTGCACGACGGCATCGGCAGGCAGGCCGCGACCGAAGCGGTCAGCACGCTGGCGTCCCTCCTGCTGCCGTTCGCCCCGCACATCTCCAGCGAGATCTACCACCGGCTCACCGGCAAGCACGTGTGGGAGGAACCCTGGCCCACAGCGGACCCGGACCTGCTGCGGACGCAGACGGTGGAGCTGATCGTCCAGGTGAACGCGAAGTTCCATGCCCGGATGACCCTGCCGACCGGGACCTCCGACGAGGAGATCCGCCGGGCTGCGCTCGCCATGCCTGCAGTGCGCGAGGCCATCGAAGGACGTCACATCTCCCGGGTGATCGTGGTGCCCGGCCGCCTTGTGAACTTCGTGGTCGCCTAGGTCCGCTCGGTGTGCACCTCACCGTGGAGCCCGGGAACCCGTGGGGCGCACACCGAGCAGCGCAGCGACAACTTCGGTCTCTGAGTGACAGGGCGGTCCAGGCTATCCCCGGGCCGGCACCGACCCCTACCGGCTCGCGAGCACCAGGGTGCGAACGGAGCAGCCCGCCAGAGTCGGCTGATGTCTGTCTGGGCGGCCTGAGACGATGGGTGATCGACGAGGATCGTTGCCATGACCTACGTGATCGAATCCGCTCGTCCGGACGATTCTGCGCGGTTGGGGCCGTTGCTGCTGAGGGCTTGGCTGCAGACATACCCCAACCCGGAGGTCGGGATCGACGAGGACTGGATCCGTGAGCATCGTGGTTCGTCAGCCACCGCCGAAGGCGTCACCCAGTGGCGGGAGTTCATCGAGGAAGCGAACCAGCAACCGGACCTGCTGTTCTGCCGTGTTGTCCGTTCCGCAACTGAGATCGTCGGCGTTCTCTGTGGGCGCCGCGGCGAGGTGGTCACCCTCGGACCGATGTATTTGCTGAACCACGTCCAGGACCAGGGACTCGGTGGAGGCATGATGACCGAGTTCCTCACCTGGGCCGGAGCCGCACCCATATGCCTATGGGTCACTGACTACAACGACAGCGCGGTCCGCTTCTACCAGCGCTACGGATTCGAGATCACGGGCGAGCGAGAGCTTTGGCAAGGAAGGCTGCCCAACCTACGTATGACCCGCGAGGCCGCATCCTAGGAATGCCCGGTTGCTGAAGCCCATGCCCGATGTGCACCGTAGTAGCCGTCATGCAGCGCGCCGGCCGGCCGTCGCGGTTGGCCGGTCCTCAGTACGTTACGAAGACCCTGCGCTCTGGCCCGTCTACCCGGATAGTCCCCCCGCAGGGGATTACGAGCTGAGGGTCTGTGTGGCCAAGGTCGACGTCGAACACCGCCACCGCCTGAGGTGCGTACTCTGCCAGGGCTCGCAGCACGGCCTCTCGCTGTGCTTGGCGAAACTGCGTCTTCTGGCCAGCGTCCAACGTGCGATGGCGGGACCACGTTTTCGGACGGCCCATCAACAAGGCGGAAAATTGTTCGAGTAGACCTCGCTCCCCCATGCTGCGCATGATCACATAGACTTCCTCGGCGCTCGGCATCGAATCCCCGGTTTCCAGGAACAGCACCCCACCGGAGTACACCTCGACCGGTTGCACTGCCAGGTCCGCCATCAGGAGCCAAGACACGATCTCCAGGTCTCCTCCCCAGCCGGCGCCTTCCACTACCCGATTCGCGTTGTGCCAGATCCAGCCCTCGGCTGGCTCCATCTGCGGTTCGACTTCGAAGGTCCTTGGATCGTGCCAGGAGCCGAGGACCTCGCCAAACAGGGGTGCCTGCCGGAGTTCGAACTCGCCGGAGCTAAAGAGTGCCGCTCGCAGGGATTCTGCTGTCATCGGGTGTAATGTGCCGGGCCGGCCGTACTGAGTCATAACCATGCCGCCGTGAAAGCTGACAATGCCTAGGCTGCGCAGGAAGAGCACCAGGTTGGTGTTATCGCTGTAGCCGAAGAATGGCTTCGGGTTGGCGCGGATTAGATCGCGGTCGAGGTAGCGCAGCACTGTGATCTGGTCGGAGCCGCCGACGCTGGCGATGACTGCCTTGACCTGGGGATCAGCGAAGGCCGCGTTGATGTCGGACGCGCGAGCCTGCGGGGATGCTCCCATTGTGCGGGTAGTGGGGTATTCGACGGCCCTGAGTTGGAAGTCTTCCTGAAGCCTTCGCAGTCCCAACTCGTAGGGCAGTGGTACCTCTCCGGGTAGACCCCGAGAGGGTGACACGATCGCGACGCAGTCGCCGGGCTGGGGTTTGGGGGGATAGATCGGGACGGCCACGTCGCCATCGTAGTAAGCCAGTTGCCAGAACCCTGAGAGATCGCTGCTGGGCACGCCGTCACGGGTAGCCCCTGGCTGAGGCACGCGGGACTGCCGACGTTGAAGACGAGAATGGGACCCTGACATTGACCGCTGGACAGCGAAGCGGACGACTGCGGGCGACTGTCCGTCAGCCCGACAGCCGCCCGCGGGTCCAGGTCCTCGGTCAGCGTCCGAGGAGCTTGCTCACCTGTCCGACGACCTCGCTGAGGGTCACCTCGATCTGCTCGCGGGTTGCAAGGTTCCGAACTGCTACGAGTCCGCGCTCCCACTCACTTGGAGCGATGACGACTGCGACCTGAGCCCCGACCTGGTCGGCGCGCACCAGCTCCTTGCTCAGCTTTCGAGGCTCCAGCGGCGTAGACGTGCGGATGCCAGCCCGCCGCAAGTCTCGGGCGACGGATCGACAATCAGGCAGCAAGTCCGCACCGACAGGGATCACCACGGCGTCCACCTCGGCGCGGGGCTCCGGCAGCAGCCCGTGGCCCTCCATGAAGTCGTGGAGTGTCACGTCGCCCATGCCGAACCCAATGCCCGGAATGCTTTGGGTCGTGAAGAGCCCGGCCAGGTCCTCGTACCGGCCGCCGCCGAAGAGCGAGCGGCTGTTCTGGGGGTGCTGGTCGAAGACCTCGAACACGGTTCCGGTGTAGTACTGCAGGCCACGCACGATGAAGGGGTCGAAGGTGACCAGGTCCCGGGAGTCACCGGCCAGGATCTGCGCCAGCATGGACCGGCTGCGGGCTTCCTCGGAGATGTAGTCCAAGACGCCAGTTCCGCTACTCAGGACCTCTTCGAGGAGGTCGAACCTCTTCTCGTCGATCCCAAGGTCCTCGGCGTCGGCGACGAGCTTCTCGCGTGGGTACTTCGCCCATCGGTCGATCAGCGACGATGTCTCCTGCAGCTTGTCGGCAGGGACTTTGACCACGTCGAGGAGGATGCTCTCCAGCAGGACGCGGTCTCCGGCCCGTAGCACCCACATATCCTTGGTGGCACCGATAGCGGCCATCATGTCGTGGATCAGTTCGAAGATCTCGATCTCGCAGCTCACGCTGTCGGACCCGAAGATGTCCACGTTGATCTGCAGGTGCTCGCGCATGCGCCCGCGCTGGGGGCGTTCGTAGCGGTGGCAGATGACGTGGCTGTACCAGCGCACTGGCAACTGAAGTTGCCCGGCGTTGCCAGCGATCATGCGGGCGACCGACGGGGTCATCTCCGGGCGCAGGGCGAGCCGACGACCGCCTCGGTCGGTGAGGGAGTACAGCTGCTGATTGGCAATCTCTTGGCCGGACTTTGCCTCGTAGATCTCTGCCGACTCCAGAATGGGGCCGTCATAGCGGACGAAGCCGTAGCGCTCGATCGCCTCGTAGAGCTGATGGAAGACCTGCTGCCGAACGGACATCTCCGAGGGGAGGAAGTCCCTCGTGCCGCGATACGGGGTTGTCGGCAACAAACGTCCCACCAGGGGTGCCCTTCTACGAGAAGCGAAGCGAAGTCCGCCAAGGAAACAGACGAATCGTCAGCCTAGCAGCGGCGCAGTTACGGTGTGTTGATCTTGCATCGGCCAGGAGAGCCTGCGTTCGTGGCCTGCCGGATCCGGGTTCAGCTCCGGCGGGCCACGAGCGAGCGTGGCTCGGACGTTCTACTCAGTGCCCTCGAGCCCGCGCGGCACCAGGTCGTAGAACGCGAAGCGCGGGCCGGCGTTGCGGCGCGAGTAGACCGCGCGGCACGCGAGGTCGGAGCGCGGGAAGAGGTCGAGCCAACCGTTGTGCCTGCGCGGGAAGCCCTGGAGCGTCAGGATGTGCACCAGGTCCAGGTCGGAGTCGTTGTCCTGCCTGTCGTAGTACAGCTCGGGCTCCCCGAGAATGATTGATTTGAGCCCCCCGCTCCACGCTGCGGCGAAACGGTTCAGGATCTCAATGACCGCATCCTCTCCCTGGCGGAAGTGCTCGTGCAGGACGCCAGCCGCGAAGAGCGCGTCGGCCCGCGTGCAGGCCGCCGGCCAGGTCGCTGCATCGAAGGCGTCGGCGACGTGGAATGACACCCGCTCGGCCACTCCCGCCTCCACGGCGCGCTTGGAGGCTTCCGCGATGGCCCCTTCCGAGATGTCCAGCCCGATGCCGTGGAACTGTTGATCGCGCCGGGCGGCTTCGATGAGGAAGCCGCCGGCCCCGCACCCCAGGTCCAGGGCACAGGTCGCACTACGTCGAGCGAAGGCTTCGAGCACCACATCGATGTGGTAGAGATCGAACAGGATGTTGCAGCTGCGTCCCAGCGCCGCGCCGTCGCGCTGGATGTCACGCCCGTAGTGGGCGGTTCCCCTCAGAAGGTCCTCGATGCGCTGCGTCACCGGGCCGTAGGCCTCGATGTAGAAGCTCAACTGCGCGAGAGCAGTGTCACTCAACAGTGCGGCGCCGGCCTCGGTCGGGGCGTATCCGCCCTCGACGCGCCGGGTGTATCCGGCGGTGGAGAGCCAGCGGAGCAGCTTCTCGCCGAAGTAGGGGTCGAGAGTGCCGAGGAGGTCGCCGAGGTCCGTGCGGCCCTCTCGCAGCCGCTGGAGCACTCCGGTGCGCATGAGTGCCGCCAGGACGACGGCCTTGTGGTAGCCATCCAGGATCTCCGGCATGTCGGACTGCCGGTAGGCGCTCCATGCCTGTTCGGTGTGCTCGTCTTGGAGCTCGACACTGCGGTGGTCGTAGCGGGTGATCACGATGCTGCTCCTCCTGTGTTGAGTGATGAGGGGTGGCACGGGGTGAGCCAGTCGCCACAGGCGGGGTCAAGGCCCCGGACGACCTTTTGATAGCGACTGGCAAGCTGGTCGGCGGCCGGGCTGGTGCCGTTCCCGATGGCCTTGTGCTCGACGGAGCGCACGGCGCGGATCTCCGCACCTGTCCCCGTGAGGAACAGCTCGTCGGCGCCGAGGACCTCGTCCAGTCGGAGCGACCGCTCCGTCACCCGTAAACCGGCCGCGGGGGCCAGGGAGAAGACGCTCGATCGCGTGATCCCCGGCAGGGCGCCCTGGGGCAGTCCCGGACTGATCAGCTCGTCTCCGATGCGGACGAAAAGATTGGCTCCGGTTGACTCCACGACGTGGCCGGCCTCGTCGAGGAGCAGCGCATCGTCGTAGCCCCGTCGGACCGCGTCGGCCTTCGCGAGCATGAGCGGGCCGTAGCTTCCGTTGGCTTTCGCGCCGGGCGGCAGGATCGCCGGGCCGGGCCTGCGCCACGGACTGATCGTCAGCTGAAGATCGCCTGCTTGCAGGAGGCCACCCCAGGCGGTGACCAGGACTATCGCCCGCGCGGTGCCGACCGTCGGGTCGTTCCCAACGCCGCCTGCGTGTAGATGGATGACCGGGCGTACGTAGCAGGCGTCATGTCCGCTGGCGCGTACGGTCTCCACGACCGCGCGCCGAAGGTCCTCCTCGGTCCAGGGGATCACGTCCAGCGGAGGATAGAGGCGGGCCGAGGCGAACAGGCGGCTGATGTGCTCGGCGAGCCGGAAGGCGCTTGGGCCACGGGGAGTCGGGTAGACCCGGATGCCTTCGAACACGCCGTAGCCGTAGTGAAAGCTGGGCGACCAGGCTTCAGGGCGAGCCGCAGCCTCGTCCTGGAGTGCTCCGTCGACCCAGGCAACGGCGCCTGCTCCGCCGGTCATGAGGCCGTCCCGGTTTGCTGCAGGACCCAGCTACTGAGCTCCGCACGGTCGATCTTTCCCGTGGATCCGGTGGGCAGGCTCTCCCGGACGTACAGCACATCGGGCACCTTGTACCGCTCGACCCGTTCGAACATCCACCGAATCAGTTCCTCCGGCGTGGGCTCGTCCCCTGGCGTCGGGGCGACGACGGCGCAGAGCCGCTCCCCCAGCAACGGGTCCGGGACCCCGCAGGAAAAGGCGTCGACCACCTGGGGGTGCTGCTCCAGGACGGCCTCCACCTCGGCGGGAGCGATCTTGTTCGCCCCCTTGACGACCACGGCAGTGCCGCGGCCCAGGACTGAGATGCGGCCTCCCTTTCGAACTTCCACCTGATCCCCTGTGCGGAAGAAGCCGTCCTCCACCGCAGCGCCGGTCAGTTCTGGTTGCCCGAGGTAGCCGCGCAGGACGCCTGCGCTGGACACCGCGAGAACGCCGGTGTCGCCGACTGCGGCGGCCCGATCCGGAGCATCCACGTACCAGCGCACCCCGCTCAGGGCCCGGCCCACGGTGTCTGGATGCGCGTCGTAGTCGGCGGCGGGCAGGATGAAGTCGGGGGCGCTGGTCTCGGTCAGCCCGTAGATGATGGAGATCCCGCTGTGGGGCAGAAGTGTGCGGTAGCGGTCGCCGGTCTGCGGGGGAAGCAGTTCGCCGCCCACGACCACCTGCTGGGGCGAGCGTGTCCGCACCAGCGGGTCGCGTACGGGTTGGTTTTCCAGTAGCGGCAGGATCTGCCTGAGCATGGTGGGGACCACCGCGACGCGCGAGACCGGTTCGTCCGCCAGCGCTTCGCAGAGTCCGCTGGGGGTGAACTTGTCCAGCAGCCGGACCGAGCCACCCGTACCGAGAGTCAGCAGGATGTCCCACTGGCAGAAGAGGAAGCTCGTCCGGAGCACCGCGAGAGCCTGGTCGCCAGGCTGATAGGCCAATGCCTCTTGGACCATGGCCAGTTTGGCCAGGATTCCGGTGTGGCCGAGGACCACGCCCTTGGGGATCCCGGTCGAACCAGAGGTGAAGATGACCAGTGCGGCCCCGGAAAGCAGCGGGTCACGTTCGCCATCCTGTACGGACAACACCCGGAGCCCACCGGGCACGGCCTCCCCCAGTTTCCTCAGATCGTCGCGGGAGCGCTCGATCTCGCCCAGACTCACCGCCGCGGCACCGGTACGGTCCACTGCGCTGATGACCACCGGAGCCGGCACGGAGGCATCCAGAGGGACCGCGCAGCGTCCGGACCTCCAGACGGCGAAGAGGCGCACCAGGCTGTCGACGCTGTTGTCCATGAGGACGAGCACTGGCCCGTCGTTGGCTCCGGCGCTGCCGTGGATCAGCTGGGCCGCCTCTTCGACAGCCGTGTGGAGTCGGCTGTACGTCATGCGCGCCCCGCCGTCCGTGAGCGCGAGTCGTTCCGCGTGCTTGGCGCAAGTGAGCACCAGATAGTCGCTCAGGTCCTGCGCGTCGGTCGGCGGCGCTGCCTGGGACGTCATGCCTGCCCTCCGGAGGTCGTCGGCGTGATGGCCTGCTGCAGCCGCTGGAAGGGCAGCGGCGTGATGCTGTTGAAGGTCCGGGTGTCCCCGCAGGGCATCGTCCGGCGGCGCAGGTGGTCCCTCAGGTCTTCGACCAGGTCGTCCGTCGGGCCCAGGAGCAGCCCGCGCCTCAGGACGAAGACCGGCGGGCCGTCAACGGAGGTCTGTGGTTCCCCGTCGAGGGCGACCACGATTCGGCCTTCGGCCGCGCTGTCGAGGCCCGTGGCCTGTGCAGCGTCCTGCCACAGCTCGACCACCCTGGTGCACCCGGGAAGGTGCACGCTCCAACGGTCGTCCGACGAGTCGGTTTTCATGCCCTTCCAGTCGAGCTCCCGCTGCCAGGCGGCCAGGGCTTGGCGGACCTCGTGCATGGCCTGGTCATCCGTGAGCGGCGGCTGGTCGAAGAGCGCCTTCTCGCGGGCCGGCACGCCTGCCAGGAGTCGGCGGGGCGGGAAACTCTTGGCGACGACGGCTCCAGCGGCGACGATGCAGCTGTCGCCGATGTCCGCGCCGGGCATGATGGAGCAGTGGTAGCCGAGCCACACCTTGTTCCCGATGCGCACGCCGTCGAAGGCGGTGCTGTAACCGTCGAGGACGCTGTGGGCGAAGTGGTAGCCGTGGGTCCAGATGCTGACGTACTGGCCCGAACCGACGTTCGAGCCGATGTCGATCAGGCAGTTGGCGTTGAGGATGTTGTGGGGGCCCACGGTGACGCGATCTCCGATGCGCACGGTGGCCGTGGATTCGAGGGTGCCACCGCCTCCAACTGTGCTGTGCGGGCCTACGTAGAGGAGTCGGCCCGCGTCGAAGGCGCGGGCGACGATATCGACGCCGGTACAGATGCGAGCGGCTGGCCCGGTGCTGAAGCTGTCGGCGCAGAGGACCCGTACGCCGGCGGCGATCTCACTGTTGTCGCCGATGCTGACGTGGCCGGCGCGCAGGTCGGCCCCCGCGCCGAGGTGGACGTCGCGGCCCAGGTGGATGCGGTCGCCCACAAGCCGGACGCCGTCGTCGAGTCGTACGCCTGGTTCGATCGTCAGCTCGTGGGCGTGCACGACCACATCCCGTCCCGCTGTGCAGTCTGCGGGCAGATGCGCGCGGGGAATGGCGGAGTCGATGAGCAGGGGCATGCGAACCTCCTTGGAGTCAGTCAGCAGGCAGCTGTGCCAGCAAGTCGCAGACGCGCCGGACATCGGCGTCGGACATGGCCGGATACAGCGGCAGGGAGAGAGTTCGGGCCACAATGGCTTCAGCTGCAGGGAAGTGCTCGGGGCCGAACCCGAGTTCTCGATGCAGTAGTTCATGGCGCTGTGTCAATCGACTCGCGTCGACCTCGTGCTTGTGGAAGAAGCCGAGGAGGCGCTCGCGTTCCTTTTCGTCGGCGCACCGCAGAACGAACCGGTAAACGAGTCGGCCGGAGTCGGGCAAGTCCGCCGGCGAGAGTGCCTCGGGGCAGGCCGCGAGGTACTGGTTGGTGATCCACGCCCGACGTTCCCGTACTTGGGCGAGCCGCGAGAGCTGTGAGCGAGCCAGCGCCGCGTGCAGGTCGGACAAGGTGAGGGTCATCCGGGGCCAGCGGCTGCTGCGAAAGCTCGCCTGGGTGTAGGAGGCGATCTGTTCGGAGATCTCGGGGTCTGCGCTCCAGCACAGTCCTCCGGTCGCTCCCGTGAAGACCTTCGTGGCGTAGAGCGAGGACACCGCGATGCGCCCGAAGGTCCCGTGTTCACCGTGCGGACCCCTGCTCCCGAACGAATGGCAGCAGTCCTCGACGAGGTTGGGGCAGATCTCAGCCAGGTCGGGCAGAGCTGCGGTCGCACCGTAGGTATGCACTACGAAGGCGGCGTACGGCTTCCCTATCCGGTCGGAAGCGTCCTGCAACGACCTTGGAGACATGGTCAGTCCGTCAGGCTCAACATCGACGACGAGCGGGCGGCAGCCGGCCAGGCGTACGGCGTCGAGCAAGGCCACGCAGGAATAGGTGGGTACGGCGATGAGAGCGCCAGCTGGTGCGTCCAGGCCAACGAGTGCGAGGAACAAGGCGAGCGTGCCCGAGGTCGTGGCGACAGCATGGCCTGCGCCGAAGTACGCGACCAGGTCCTCCTCCAGGCGTCGGCGTTCGGGCCCTGGGGCAATCCAGCCGGACTGGAGCACTCGGTCTACGGCGGCTCGGTCAGCCGTGGTGACCAAGGGCGCATTGTGATCGATCCAGGTCACTGCTCATCCCTTCTCGGGGACAGGCGCTCAGTCGGCTCGCGTAGCCACTCAAGGAGGCGCCGGTCAGGATGGCCGTGCCCTGCATCGTGTTCCAGGACAACTGCTGCCGGACGACAAGTCCGCAGGACATGGGCTACTACGTCGTACGGAACCTGCGGGTGCGTGCCGCTGTCCCGGGCCGGGTACGGCCGGTGCCCAGAACCCGCCCGATCATTGTCGTAAAGGTGCACGGACCTGATGCGGGGGCCGAGTACGTCCGCGAAGGATTGCACCGCCTCAGGGCCGCCCAACTGGTGTGCGTGGCCGATGTCCAGGCACAGATCCAGGTCGGGCCACTGATCGAGGAACCGCAGGTACTGCTCGGCGCTCGCACAGTGAGGGTTGTTGGTCATGTTCTCGATCAGGACCGGGACCTGGAAGAGCTGGGTGAGCCGGGTAGCCTCCGCGAGAAACGCTGCGGCGAAGTCTTCGAACTCCTCAACGGGGAAGGGCGGATATGGCGTCGGGAAGTGGGCCACGAC
Source organism: Streptomyces cinereospinus (assembly GCF_042430725.1). Taxonomy (NCBI): domain Bacteria; kingdom Bacillati; phylum Actinomycetota; class Actinomycetes; order Kitasatosporales; family Streptomycetaceae; genus Streptomyces; species Streptomyces cinereospinus. Next base: position 15,496 of record NZ_JBHMCY010000054.1, read on the forward strand.
GTGCTGCGCCCCAAGATCTGCTGCGCACCTGACCGTGGATTCAAGGGCAGCGATCGCCGCAGCGGCCTCCTGTGGGTCGGGCCCCGTAGGGCAGTAGCGGGGCATCAGCTGCGGGTGGGGAGTCGGGGTGTGCAGCGCCGGCCTGATGTCGTGCTCGGCGCAGAACTTCAGGATCCGGGGCAGCGCTTCAACCGGATAGGTGTAGAACTCCACGAGGTCCGGCTTGTACTCCAGCAGCGCCTCCAGGTCCGACTTGACCTGCAACACGCTGGTCGAGACGCCGAGCATCATGTGCTCCCTCCGCGCGCCCACCGAGCGATCTCAAGGACGGCGTGTTGATGGATGAGTTGACTTCCGTTGATCAGCCGCTGCTGTCCGTCGACCTCGGTGGACCAGGAGTGCAGCGGGTCCTCGGACCAGCGCGACACCGTTCGGGGCGGTGCCAACGCTGTCCAGCGCCACCAAAGTCCCCGCTCTCGCAGGCCCGCTTCGACGGTCCGCCGCGACCACAGGGTCCAGCCGCTCTGCCATTCCCCGGGCGTGCCTGGGCCCGAGCGGCGTACCCGCACAAGGGTGTCCACGTCCTCAGGGTTGAACAGCCCGAAGACCACCAGCCGGACCTGCGGTGTGCCCGCTCTGAGCGCACCGTCCAGCCAGATCAGCGGTTCGTCGAAGATCGAGTGGACGCCGAGCAAGGTGACGATGTCCTGGTTTCGCGGCAGCGTCGCCGGGTCGAGAACATTTCCAACGCGCAGGTCCATGCCCGGCTGGAGCTCGCGGGCGTACTCCACGACCTGCGGCAGCACGTCGATGCCCGTGCACCGCAGCTGCGGCCAGCGCGAGCGGAGTTGCTGAAGGAATCCGCCCAGCGAGCAGCCGATGTCCAGCAGCGACGCGGAAGGATTCGCATCCAGGAAGGGGCCGAGCACATCGATGACGCCCGTGAAGTGCGGCTTGTCGAGGGCCCGGTCGGGCTCGCCGAGGCAGTTGAGGTCGATACTGCGAGAGCCGGGGGGCAGCTCAGGTCGAGCCATGCTGCTCACCTCGCAGGACACCTTTGAAGGCGGTCAAGTAGGTACGCAGGGCCGCCGTGTCCGGCGAGTCCGTGGCGTTGAGTGCCTCCTTGAGTCCGGCGCACCGGTCGGCGAAGAACGGCGGCTTGATGCCCGCGAGCTTGGTGCGGAGGCACGTCACCTTCACCCAGGTGGATTGGAAGAGCGCGGCTCCGGTCAGGTCAGCGTCCGTCAGGTCCGACTGGCTGAACCGGCTGTACGCCGCGTTGACCTCGCGTAGGTTCGCGTTGCTGAGGTCGGCCGCGATGTATGCCTGGACCAGGATCGCGCCGGCGAGTGAGGCATCGGTCATACACATGCCGCGGGGCGGGTCACCGGTGATCATCGCTCGGTAGAGGTTGCTCTGCGCGAGATCGGCACCGCGCATGTCCACGTCCCGGAAAACGGCGCAGCGGCCGGTGAATCCACCCATCCGGGCCCGCTGGAGCTGCGATTCGACCACGTGCAGGTTCTCGGCCTGGGCGTTTCCCAAGTCGGCCTCGGTCAGGCAGGTCCTGTGCACGGAGGCGGCGACGAGGCTGGCCGAGGAGAGCTTGGCACGTGTGAGGTCGCTGTCGCGCAGCCTGAGCCCGGGAAGAGCGGCTGTGCTCAGGTCGATGCCGGACAGGCTGCAGTGCCCGATGTCTGCGTCGGGCGCGTGGAGGTCACGCGCGACCACGGTGTCGCCGCGAAGACCGTCGAGGCGCAGGCGCGGCAGTCTCGCTCCACTGAGGTCGAGGCCGTCGCAGTTCGTGGCTCGTTGGATGACGACACCGGTCCCGGTCATCCCGTTGAGCCGGGTTCCGGCCATGTCGCTCTTGGTCATGGTCAGTTGATCGGCGACGGCGTTGTCGAAGGCGGTCTTGCGCAGGACGGATTCGTTGATGCTCGCGCCCTGCAGGTTGGCGGCCTTGAGATCGGAACCTTCCAGGTCGCACTGGTAGAAGGTGGTGCCGGCCAGGTGGCCGTTCGGCAAGGCGGTGCCTCGCATGGAGCAGCCGTGGAAGAGGCTGCCGGTGGCGTCTCGCAGATTGCTGAGGTCGGCGTTGTCGAAGACGGAGGTCTGTGCGGCGAGGGCGTGGACGTAAGCGTCGCGCATGCTGGCGCCGGTCAGGTCGGTGCGTTCCATTCCCGGGCAGATCATGGTGACCCGGTCCAGGAGCGCCCTGCGCAGTGAGGTGCCGTGCAGCGTGGCGCGGTTGAGGACGGCACCAGTCAGGTCGGCGTCCGCGAGGTCCAGGTTGGCGAGGTGTGCCTCGGCGAGCTGGAGTCCCCGTCCGGTGTTGTGCAGGAGATCTGCGGTAAGAGCTGCGATCTTCTTGAGGACGGGTTCGCGGTCTTCGGCGGCGTCCAGAGCGGTCAGGAGGCTCACATGCGTGGCGTTGGCCATCGGAATTCCCCTCTGTCGGTACGTGCGAGTCGGGTTGGTCCGCTGTCTGCTCAGCCCTGGGGCAGCGCTGCTCCCAGTCCGTGCTGGCGTTCCAAGGCGAAGGCTTCGGCGTACTCGGTGCCACTGAGCTGGCCGTGAAAGCGGTCGGCGAGTTGGACGACGGCACCGTCCACGGGCCGGAAGCCCGGTCGAGGGCGGGTGAATGGTTCGAGGGCTTCGGCCTTGCGCTTGAACTGGTCGGTGATGTCGACGAACACGGTGGGGCAGAACTGCGAGGTGGCGATCGTTCGAGGCTCGGCGGGGCGAAGAGAGAACAGATCCGCCCGGTGGTTGCGCAGAGCTGCGGCGACGGCTCGTCCAGTCAGGGCATGGTCGACATGCCCGTCGCCGCGCCAGTGGGTGAGCACCGTCTGCGGAGCTATCTCTGTCATCAGCCGGTCGAGGGTGGCAACGAGGGCCACCTCCCCGTAGTCGGAGACCTGGAGCGCGGGCTCCCCGCGGGGCCAGCGAAGCTCGTAGCCGAGGAGTCCGGCGGCTCGTTCGGTGTCCGCGATTCGCTGTTCCGCGCTGGGGCCGGTCTCCGCGAGAGAGAGCACCGCCGTGACGACCCGCACGCCCGCGTCACTGAGGCGAGCGATCGTCCCCCCGGCAGCGATCTCGGCGTCGTCCGCGTGAGCGACGACAACCATGACGGTACGGCGCGATGTGTCCATCCCGGCCCGCGTACCGATGGGCAGGTCCTCGTCTGCACTCATCGGGCCGACCCCGAAGCTGACGATCCGCTGACCGGGGTCGGAGTGCCCACTTCCACGTAGCGGACCCGGGTGCCGGCAAATGCTCCGCGAAGTCGGCCGAGGCTGTCGATCACAGTCGGCGGGTCAGCAAGGGCCGACAGGCGCTCGGGTAGATCCGCGTACGCCGCATGCGGGGTGGCGATGACGAGTGTCCGTACCGATGCCAGGTCTTCCGGCCAGCTCAGCGCACTCGCGCCCTCCCCGCGGGCAACGACTTCTTCCGCTGAGAGAAAGGGGTCGTGAAGTCGGACGTCCGCCCCGCGGGCAGACAGTGCTGCCGCGAGGGCGAGAGTCGGCGAACCCTGGGGCACGTGAACGTCCGGTGCGTAGCTGATGCCGAGAATGCCGACGGGACCGTCGAACTTGCTGGTCAGCCACTGGGCAACCCTGCCGGGGTGAGTGGCGTCCCATTCGAGCGCGCTGTCCACAAGGGGCAACTGCCCCTCGCCGAGGAGTCCGTCGCCGGCGTAGTGCGGGCTGAGCGGTATGCAGTAGCCACCGATTCCGATCGAGGGATGGAGGGCAGGGACGTTCCACTTGGTCCCGGCCAGCCGGAACACCTCGGCCATGTCCAGATCCGGATAGGCCGTTGCGAGCTGGTTGGTCAACACCAGGTCCACATAGCGGTAGAGGTTCTCAACCGACTTGGACAGGGCCGCGCGGGTCCAGTCGCCGGCCACGTGCACCACGTCGCTGACGGTCCCATACAGATCGGTGACCAAGGCCTGGGATGCCGCTCTCTGGGTGCCGACCACCCGGGGCAGGCTGCGCAGGTTCATCTCCGGGTCCAGCAGCCAGTCTCTGCGCGGGGCCGTTGCGAGATGGATCCCAGCTTCCACCAGCCCGGTCGCACCCGTGAGCAGCGGAAGCACCAGCTCCAACCAGCGCACGCTCACCGTGCTCTCGATGCTGACCAACAGCTCCTTGTCCGCCCGGTGCGCGGAGCCGATGGCTTTGAGTACGACTTCGAGGGGATCCCGGAACGCCTTCCCGCCGCGATCAGTGTTGACGCAGATGAGGTGGATCTGGGCTTCGAGCGCCTCCGTGTCGTCCGGCGCAACCGCGCGGAGCCGGCCGTCCCGGAGTGTTCGCGGGTCCAGGTGGATCTTGTCCTCGAAGCCAGGCAGCGGCACCGTACCAGCGTTTATGCAGCGGACCCGGTAGGCGTTCACGTCCACGATCGTGCAGCGGAAGCCTTCTTGGGCGAAGGCAGCGGCTGCCGAGAGCCCGATGAATCCGGCTCCCCAGACAGTGATCCGAGCCGACCTGTCACCGATGCTTTGATGGAGGGGGGAGGAGCTGGTGGCCATCATGCCTGCTTCCTTTCGGGACGTCGGGGAGCCACCACATGGCCTGTCAGCCGATCGGCGAGAGATGTCCTGACCGGGACCTGCCGCGTGCGGCCGACGACGGCCGTGTTCTGTAGGGTCAGTGAGCCATTGGCTTGCTCGCGTTCGCCGACGAGGGCGAACCAGACCAGCTCGTCACGGGGCATGCGCTTGAGCTCGCGGCCGAGACGTCCGGGACGCCAGTGTTCGATCACCTGCATGCCGCAGGCGCGGAGCTCACTCGCTGCCGCGAGGAAAAAGTCGAGGTCAGCGGAGCCGTGGACCTTCAGCAGGTGGACTTGCTGCATAGAACTCTCGGGCACCAGCTCAGCGAGTAACTCGACCGAGACGGCGGTGCTCCAACAGGTCTGTATGTCTTCCCGCAGGCCGTGGACGACTTGGTGGTAACCGCCACCATCCCCGAGCATTCGGCCGTCCGAGTCGTGCACGGTGAAGCTCAGCCCAGCGCCGTATTCGGTTGCGCGTGGCCATTTCATGGAGAAGGCGGTGGCAGCGCCCAGCCCTCCTGCCGTGCGGAGCACTTGGCGTACATGGCTGGTCCGGGATCGCAGCAGTGGTTCGGCACGGTCGATCGCCGATAAGGACTGCTCCGCGTCAGAGTCCTCACAAAGCGCGACAAGCTCCTGGTACCGCCGTAGGAAGCCCATCGCGCGCTGGTCGGCGACCGGTTGCTCTTTACGGACTTGGTGCAGGACAGTCCGCGCCTGCACCAGTGAGAGCCCTTCGTCCTCCGCTAGCGTGTCGATCATGTCGAAGTCGCAGTAGCGGAAGCCTGCGCCCGGAGCGCGGCCACCCAGGAGAGCGGTCCAGAGACGAAGGAGGGTCAGGTCCGCGCCGACTTCGTCCTGTTCGTTGCACAGGACAGCGACAGCCTGTGTCCAGCCTCGGCGGCGCTTGTGTCGATACCGTGCCACGGGGACGCAGGCGGCGGCCCGAACAGGCTGACCGTGCCGTAACTCCCCGGACCCTGCGATCGCCCGCAGCACTGCGACCAGAGAGTCCGCAGTCAGGGCGAGTTCTCTTCCGCCCAGGTCTGCGAAGCTGAAGATCCGCCCCGTTGCCGCCGTACCGAACTGCTCGAACGTCGCCGCATAGCCAACCGGCGACACTTGCACCGGGATGAATCCGAAGCTACTGGCCGCCGAACGGAACTCCGCCTCCGCCCGGAAGATCCCTGCTGCCATAGGCCCCACGTCGTCGGCAAATCCTCTGGGGGTTGCCCATGCGTCCACGTTGGTAGCACCTCCTTGGGCGTCGGTGGTCTTGTTTCGGGGCCTCGCGCCGCCCCGTGGCTCTCAACATCCGCAGGCTTCACAAGCCGTACTCCGGCAGCCCGGCTCCATGGCGGGAGTTGGCCGACCATCTCCCGGTCTCCAGACCATTCCACTGTCGGGCTCGTCTGAGCGGACAGGCTGTCCGTAGGCTTTCTATGTAAGGGACTTGACGGATCATCAGTGAAATGCAAGGCCCAACGGGGCGAGTCGGCTTCCGCGTTCAGGTAGGACGGAAATCTTCGAGACAAGGGAGAGCCGGAGGCGGCTTCGGTCATCAACGCACCGCGACTGGGTGACCATCGGGAGGCTCCGTCCGCTCGTGGGTTTCTTGTCCGGTGACTTCGGTTGCGCCTCACGGAGGATGTTGGGGCCCCCGTTCTGTCGGGAACCATGAGACCGGCTGTGGCGTGCCCGGAGTATCACGCACAGTTATCGAAGCTGCTCATCGCGCAGCCACACGGTTTTTCAACATCCGCTTACACATGCGTTCATGAGGGGCAGACTTAGCCTCGCGAACATGGCGAACCTGGAAGAGGCGGTAGGGGACGTGGGTAAGGTCCGCGCGGGATGGCGGCCGGAGAAACTACGGGAGCAGCGCGAAGCGCATGGGCTGACGCTGGAAGGTGCTGGAGAGAGGCTGCGAGAGGTGGCGGGAGCCGCCGGACTGACGGTTCCAGCCGCGAACTTCCAGACCCTGTGGCAACACGAACAAGGTGAGGTCTTCCCCGGCCCGCACTACCGGCGCGCGTACTGCCTGCTCTATCGGGCCACCGAGCCTGAGCTCGGATTCCGGCGCGGGCTGCCAGGCGAAGAGACCCGGATGCAGCTCACCCCGTCCAGCGAACCGCACAACGGTGCTCATGTCCTGGCCGTTGAGCGCGCCTTGCTGCAGATCGCGCCGGTCGGCGGAGACGCTGACGGCACCAAGCTGCAGCAGCGCATCCTCGACGCGTGGAAACGCCGGCATACCGGTGGCGACCCGAACCGGCCCACGTTGGTCATGGTCGGCGGCTACGCGGGCAGCGGGAAGTCGGAGTTCGCGCGGTTCCTCTCCCAGCTCACCGGCTGGCCCGTGCTCGACAAGGACCCGATCACCCGGCCGCTGGTGGAACGCCTGCTCATCGCCCTGGGCAGTGATCCCAACGACCGGCATACCGCGCTGTACCGCGAGCAGGTACGACCGCTGGAGTACCAGTGCCTGTTGGAAGCCGCGTACGCCAATGTGGACTGCTCGATCAGTACCGTCCTCACCGCACCATTCATCACCGAATTCGCCGACATTCGCTGGATGCAGCGCTTCGTCAACCGGTGCGAAGCACGAAGTGTCTCGGTCTCGCCGATCTGGATTCAATGCGACATCGACACCATGCACGAGTACATCAGCTTCCGCTCGGCTGCCCGGGATTCCTGGAAGCTCCAGCACTGGGACGACTACGCCGCCACCATCGACCCCGACATGCGCCCCGCCGTACCGCACCTCGCGGTCGACAATCGACTCGGCGCGGCCATATCGCTCACTGACCAGGTCCGTCAGGTCGCCGGGACGGTGTTCTGATGGGCCGCCAAGGCGTCCTCTTGTACGGACCGCCAGCCGCGGGCAAGGACACCGTCACGGCTGCGCTCGCAGCCCTGGATCCGCGCTACGTCCCCTTCGCTCGGCTCAAGATCGGAAGCGGGCGAACCCGGGGATACCGGATGGGCACGCCGGAGCAGTTGAAGGAGATGGAGGCCCTTGGACAGGTCCTCTACCGCAACGACCGGTACGGCAACACGTACGTTGTCGACCAGCTCGGCCTGCGTGATGCCACCGCGGACGGACAGGTCCCTTTGATCCACCTCGGACAGATCGTCGGGCTCCAGACGGTCGCCGACGGATTTCCGGCTCGCTGGTGGCGGGTGCTGCTGTGGTGTCCGCGAGAGATCACCGAGCAGCGGTCAGCGGCACGAGGAGACGGCGATACCCCAGCCCGGCTTGAGGCGTGGGACGCCACGGAGCGCGACCTGGCCGAGCAACCCGGTGCTGTCTGGGACCTGACCGTACACACCGCACTGGTGTCTCCGCAGGAGGCCGCGGCCCAGATTCACGCGCTGGTCAGCGCTCGGGGCTGACCGCCGGCGCAGCGTCACCACGCAGCTGATCGAGGGCGTCGCTGATGCTCAAATCAGCATCCCGTGCACGGTCCCAGCGAGACAGGACGGAGGCCGTGGCGCGCATGAGGTCGTCCGGCAGACCCGCCTCGGCGAGCAATTCGGCAGCCTCTTCCATCTCCGGACCCCAGCGCCATGCGCGGGCGGCGGTCTTCGGGATGTACTCGGTCTCGGCCAGATAGCTTCCGGTGCGCTGACGGGCGATGTCCAGCAGCTCGTCGGCGACTCCGTTGGCGTCCGCCAGGCCATATGCCACAGCGGCCAGGACCCGGGATGCCTTTTGGTAGCTCGTGTAGGCGAGCTTGAGCGACGACGCTTTGCCGATCTCCTCCCCGAGGGGGCAGACCTGTACGTCCGTTGTGGCGAAGAGGCCGGCAAGACGGTCCAGGGCGGCGGAAGGGCCGGAGGCGTAGAGCTTCGGCCGTTTGCCGCCGACCGGCGGCGAGCCGATCACCGTGGCATCGACGACGGTCACTTTCGGCAGCATATGCGCGATGCGACGCACGCGTTGTGGGGCGATGGCGTTCGCCTCGATGAAGATCTTCCCGGCGAAACCGTGATCCGCGATCTGCCGGGCAACGTCTTCAGCCGCAGCAGGAGGACACAGGGAGAGCACGACATCGGCGCGTGCAAGCAGCACAGAGAGATCATCCACAGGTTCCAGCGCGGCTGCCGCCGCCCGCGCGGCGGTGGCGTGACTCCGGCCGTGCGGACTCCACAGCACTGTCGTCCCGCTACGGCGGAGCTGGTCGGCGACCGCTGCCCCCATGCGGCCGGGATGCAGCATTCCCACAGTGATTCCGGCTCGGCTCATGCGGCTCTCCCTACTGGACCGATCGCGACCAGCAGATCGATCGCGGCACGGGCATCCCGTACCTGATGGTCGGGTGGGGGCAGCTCTTCCGGCCAGGATCGGCCGCGGTCGATCCATACGGTCAGGAATCCGGCTTCCCGGGCTCCGGCCATGTCGTTTACGGGGTCGTCCCCGACCACCCACATACCGACACCGTCGTGCGCGCCGCCGCAGCGGCGTACGGCTTCCTGGAACATGGCAACGCCGGGCTTGCGTGCGCCGGTTTCTTCAGAGATGCATACGGCGTCCACACGGTCGAAGATTCCAGTGGCGCGCAGCTTGGCCTGCTGAATGTCTGTGGCTCCATTCGTTGCGACGCCGATCCGCCAGCCGCTGGTACGCAGCTCCTCCAGCCCGGTCAGCACCTCGGGTGGGCAGGCGACTGTGCTTGCGATGTCGGTGCAGTAGCCATTCCATAGCGTGTCGACGGGCTCGGCGATACCGAAGCGGTCGCGTACCTCAGCGAAGTGCGCCGGGGTGGCACGATCCGCGAGCAGCTCATAGAGCCAGGACTTGAACGCGCCAGGGAGACCATGGCGAACCAGGAAGATGGCGACCCAGTCGGCGAGCGTGGATTGCCGGTCGACCAGCGTGTTGTCGAGATCGAAAAGCGCCAGCGGTTGCACGGGACATGACTCTATCCCCGTATCCCGAGGATGCTGATCACCATCCGGGATCTGGCCGTGCGCGGGTGGTCCCCCCGACGGATGCGTCGAGCTGGTGACCGCCGCCCGTTAGGAGAGGAGCTCCGCGATCGCGGTCTCCAGTCCCTCCACGTCTTCCAAGGTCCGGAGAACGACGTCCGCGCCGGCTCGCTCGAGTTCCTCCGCTGATGTCGTACCGGATGCGACGCCGATGACCGGGACGCCGCCCCCGTCCATGGCGGTACGTACGTCTTCCAGCGAGTCCCCGATGATCACCGAGTTGGAGTGGTCGAAGAAGAGGCCGTACTTGGCCTGTGCTCCCTTCTGGGCGATGCCGACGAGTGCGGGGCGGTGGTGGTCATCGGACGCGTACCCGCCGATCTCGGAGTCCACGAATGACTCGAGGTCGAAGGCCGCGAGCTTCAACATGGCGTTCGCTTTGAGATTGCCGGTAACGACGGTCGGTATGAGATCCGCACGGGCCTGTACCGCCCTCAGCGCCGCGACAGCTCCTGGCATCAGCTTTCCGTGCTGCCGGAGGTCCGCTGTGCGCGCGGCCAGCCGCTTCGGCAAAAGCTCGATCATGAGCGGCAGCAGCTCCGGCACCCGGCCCTCGGGAACGCCGTTCTCCATGAGCATCGCACGGATCGCCAGGGGCATCGTGACGCCCGTGCCTCGGGCCGGCAGACGTTCGACCGGGTAGCCGACGACCTCCGCGAAGGTCTCGCGATAGACCTGCCGATCGATCTCGCCGACGTACAGCAGCGTGCGGTCGATGTCCCACAACACGAGGGACCGTTCGGCTTCAGCCACTCCCGACTCCTTGCCTCCGATCAGGGCGGCACCACCCTATGGCTGCGTGCGTACGTGGGGACGCACCCGTCCGTCATGTCGACGTAAGCGCCTGGCTACTGTCTGCGGCTGGATGGCGAACGCGAGTATCTGGCACGTGCAGGATTCGCGCGGACAATCTGTCCGTAGGTAGTTCGACGCCTACCTCTTGACTGGAAGGCGATGACCCCACTCACCCTGCGCCCGCTTCGTCATGATGTGCCCCGCTTCGTCCATGTGGTCGGAGATCCAAGGAGGAACCGCAAGTTGGCTCGGGCCCGTTCCGCAGATCCACGTCGTGGGCGGGAGGCCATCGGCTCTGTTAACAGTTGGCGACCAAGGGCGCAGGCTTGGACATTATCCGTACTCTGATGCAAGTGCTTCGTCGCGAAGGGACAGGTCCACCGATGAGTGAAAACCTGACGCTGGGAGACCGTCTCCGTATCGCTCGCAGGACACGGAAACTGTCGGCCGCTCAACTGGCGCAAAAGGTCGCAGTCTCCCCGAGCTACGTGCAGAAGTTGGAATCCGGTGCGCGGAAGGCTTCACCGTCGCTGGTGCTGGCGCTCGCCAGAGCGCTGCGCTTCGGTCCCGAGGTTCTGACCGGCCAGCCGTACTACGGTGAGCCGGAGGCGGAGGACGGTGTCCACGCCGTCATACCCGAGCTCCGCCGCCTCCTGCTCTGCTACGACAGCCCCGACGACCTGGAGATCGCTCCGCGGGCGCTTCCCGTGCTCGCCTCGGAGGTCGACCAGGTGGCGGCCCTGCGCCGCGACGCCCGGTACGCCCCGATGGGCCCCCTGCTGCCGCCGATCATCACCGAACTGACCCACGTCGCCCTCGGTGGCGACAACGGCGACCGGGCCAAGGCGTTCTGGCACCTGGCCCGCGCCTATCGCGCCGTGAACTCGCTGGCCCACAAGATGGGTCACCACGACCTGTCGAACACGGCGCTGGAGCGCGTCCGTTGGGCGGCCGACCACTCCGGCGACCCGCTGATGCAGTTCACGGCCGGTTACCTCGTCGCGGGAGCGATGCTGCGCCAGGGCGCGTACTCGCCGGCACGCCGCAAGCTCCTCGGGCTGCGGACCGAGTTGGAGCGGTTCCAGCCGGAACGCTCCTTCACGGAAGACGCGCTTGCCGTCGACGGCGCGCTGTTGCTGAAGCTGGCCGTTCTCGAAGCCCGCGAGAACAATGCCGATCGCGCCGACGACTACCTGAGGGAGGCGGAGCAGGTGGCGGCCATGGCCGGCAATCGCGACTCCCTGGCGTACGAGATGTCGTTTGGCCCGACGAACATCCGCATTCATGAGGTGCACGCGATGATCGACACGGGCGACACCGAGCAGGCCCTCGCTCGCCTCGTCGAATGGTCTCCGGTCTCCGGCGGCGAGTGGGCGCCGCCCAGTACGACCGTCGGTGAGCGATCGAGCCACCACTTCATCGACGTGGCCTCCGCGAAGCTCGCGGAGAACGACCGGGAGGGTGCCTTCGCGGACCTCAAGCGCGCACGGAAGGTCGCGCCCAACCACACGCGGTTCCACCCGTCCGTTCGCGAGACCACTGCCGCGCTGCTCAGGATGGACTCCCACCCCTCCAACGAGCTTTCCGCGTTCGGTAGTTGGACGGGCATTAGCACAACCTGAGCTTCTGTCAAGGACTTTGGCAAGCGAACCCCACGGACAGACTGTCCGCGCAGAGCACCTTGCTGAATGGAATGGTCTCCTCACACGTAGTGGTGAGGAGGCCTTTTCCATGTCCGACGACAATCCCGCAGCTCGCGCGATCCCACCGCGCTGGATGCCCATCGGCGAGGAGCCTGAGCTGTGCTCGGCGGGGGAGTGGTGGGATGCCGTACGCGCCGTGGAGGCCGTGGGCCGACGCGCGATCGAGATCCTCAACGAGGGTGACGAACCGGTCGGCCCGGTGATCCTGGACCACGGGGGTCCGGAGCCCCGGCTGTACTTCCTGGTTCCCGTGGGTACCGCGGTCCGTTGGGAGGAGCCGGGGACCGTTGCGCTGGGACAGAAGTGCCACGTCGTTGTTCCGTCCGCGGAGAGCACGACGCCTCCGGGGATGCACTGGCACGTCTTCCCCCAAGGCCCGCGATCGCTGACGCGGCCCGATGCTCTGCGCCGCGCGCTGAGCCAGGCTCGCCGGGAGCGGCGGGGGCCCGCGGAGGAAGCGGCCTCCTGATGGCTCTGAGCATCTCATTCGTGCTGTTGCTCGGCATCGTCGTGGTCGTTCTCATCCGCAGCAAATCCGTGAAGCCCGGACCCGCGATCGTCTGCGTGCTCTTCGGGTTCTTCCTGTCCAGCACCTCCATGGCCCCGAGCATCAACCGGTTCATGACCGGCATCGCCGACATGATCGGCCAGATTCGCTTCTAGGGAGCCGGACTCGGCGTTCGAGTCCTTTTCCCTGCTCGGTCAGCGGTCCGCCCCAACCACTTCGCGGCCCCTTCCCCCCAACCTGCCTGAGGCCCCCGATGACATTCACGTCCAGCTCGGAGCGCACGTCACCTCGCACAGTCCGCACGCATCGGATGGACGGCCCCGATCCCGCTCGTCAGCGGCGCCTCGTCCGCGCCGAGGGATTCTGATGGGTCTCGTCTATCACCCGGCCGGCCATGACGACGACCTGCGCGTGGCCCTTGTCGAAGTGCAGGCGGGGCGTTGGAGGCCGGCGCGGGAGCTGCTGTGGAAGACGGGCGCGCACTGGGCACTGCGGACATCACGCACTCAGCTGCTGGCCGTGGCAGCCGCCCGATCGGACGTGGTCGACGTCTGGCTCGCCGAGGAGCCGGGCAGCTACGACGCGCAGCTGATGGGTGTTCGTGTCGCCGTCGAGAGGGCGTTGCGCGCTCACCGTCAACAACACCCTCGGACCTTGGAGTTCGAGGCAAGGGCGCGACGTGCGGCGCTGCTGGCAGCTCGTCGTGCGCCGCATGATCCCGTGCCGTGGGTGTGTCTCGTGGCGCTGGCGCAGATCGACACGCGCCAGCTGCGTCAGGAACACCGAATGAGGCCCGACGAGCCCATGCTGCCCAGCGGTCCGTGGGGGTTGCTGTACGAGGTCAACCAACGTGATCCATACAACCGCGAGGCCTACCACCGCGTGCTGCAGTTCATGCTCGCCCTTGAGGGGCCGTGGGGCGCTTCCTTGGCCGCGATCTTCGACTTCGGCCGATCAGTGGCTTCACAGCGGCCCGTCGGGTCGCCGCTGCTGCTTCTGCCAGCGTACGCGCAGATCGAGCAGCGTCGGCAATCGCGCGCCGATCCGCTGTGGCGGCGGCAGTGGGCGCAGGAGTCGACGCTCGACTACACACTGACCGCCTTTCACGACTGGTTCCACAAGGCACCTGCCGGGCAGCTCTCGGTAGCCGATCTGAACCTCCTGGCCTACGCGTTGTGGGCAGGCCACCAGTACCTGGAGGCCGCCGAGGTGTTCGAGGCGATGGGCCCATACGCCGCCCGCGAGCCGTGGGCGTCGGTGCACGACGGAGCCGCAGGGCCGGACCCCGGCGAGGCGCTGCTCCTGCGAGCGCGCGCCGAGTCCCTCTCGTACGCCCGTACCCGTAGGCCGCGCGCCGGGCCGCACCCGTGATCGGCATCCGCTGCCAACAAAGTCCCAATTGGCATGAACCTGTCCAGATATCCCCGAGTTTTTGGAGGCTGACCCGTGTCTCGCTTGAGTCCAAGCCACCGTGCGACGTCCCGGAAGTCCGATGACGCATACCTGCGGGAGCTCGGCTACGAGCCCATGCTGACCCGGCGCATGGGGCCGTTCGGGAACTTCGCGATCTCCTTCAGCGTCATCAGCGTCTTGTCCGGCTGCATGACCTTGTACGGCTTCGGCCTGAACACCGGCGGCCCGTCGGTGATGCTGTGGGGCTGGCTGGCCGTCGGCGCCATGGTGATGTTCATCGGCGCCGCACTCGCCGAGGTGACCTCCGCCTATCCGACCTCCGGGGCGCTGTACTACCAGGCGGAGCAGCTCGGCGGGCGGAAATGGGGCTGGTACACCGGCTGGCTGAACCTGCTGGGCCTGCTCGGCGCGATCGCCGGCATCGACTACGGGGCCGCGCTGTTCACGGGCGCCCTGTTCAACCTGCAGTGGGGCTTCGAGCCAACGCCGGGCAGGATCATGGTGATCTTCCTGTGCATCCTCGCCCTACACCTCGCCCTGAACCTGTTCGGGGTCCGGCTGGTCAGCATCCTCAACAGCATCAGCGTGTGGTGGCACCTCGGCGGCGTCACGGTGATCGTCGGTGCACTCGCGATCGTGCCCTCCCACCACCAGTCCACCGACTTCGTGTTCGGCGAGTTCGTCAACAACACCGGCTGGTCCAGCCCTCTGTACGTGGCGGTGCTCGGTCTGCTGCTGGCCCAGTACACGTTCTGCGGTTACGACGCCTCCGCGCACCTGTCGGAGGAGACGACCGACGCCCAGGTGTCCGCATCCCGCGGGATCATCCACGCCATCGGCTGGTCGTGGCTGGCCGGGTTCGTCCTGCTGGCCGGGCTCACGTTCGCGATCCAGGACTACGCGGGCACCGTGGGCACGGCGACGGGGGTGCCGCCGGCGCAGATCTTCCTGGATGCCCTGGGCGTGGCGGGGGCGAAGGCGCTGCTCCTGGTGGTGATCATCGCGCAGTTGTGCTGCGGCAATGCCGAGACCGCCGCGGCCAGCCGGATGGTGTTCGCGTTCTCGCGCGACGGGGCGCTGCCGGGCTCGCACCTGTGGCGCCGGGTTGACCGCCGCACCGGTACCCCGCGCATGGCCGTGCTGCTGGCGGTCGTGTGCGCCGCCGTGCTGGCCCTGCCGAGCCTGTACAGCCCGGTCGCGTACGCGGCGATCACCAGCATCAACGTGGTCGGCATCACCCCGGCCTACGCGATCCCGATCTATCTGCGTATCAAGAACCGCCACCGGTTCCGGCCCGGACCGTGGAACCTCGGCACCTGGGGCGTGACCGTCGGCACGATCGCTGTTCTCTGGGTGGTGTTTGTGACGGTGCTGTTCTGCCTGCCGCAGACGCGCCCCGCCGGCGGCGGCCTGGTGTCCGTGGAGACCTTCAACTACGCGCCGATCGCTCTGCTCGTCGTCCTCGTCCTGGCCTGGGGGTGGTGGCGGAAGCAGGGCAGCTCGTACGAAGTGCCGGCCCAGAACTTCGACCGCTCGGCGGCTACGTACGAAGACGAGGTCGTCTGATGACGAGAACCACGAGCAGCAACGGCACCGTGGCACGCCTGGCTGCCGCGTCCGCCCCCGAGCAGGGCGGGCGCTCCGAGAAGGCCTTCTCCCTGTCTGACCTGCGGAACCTCGTCAAGGCGGGTGCGATCGACACGGTGCTGCTCGCCGTCCCCGATCTGCAGGGGAGGCTGAAGGGGAAGCGGTACGACGCGAACCACTTCCTCAAGCGCGTCGCGCATCACGGCGCCGAGGTGTGCGCCTACGTCCTGGCCACCGACGTCGACATGAGCCCGGCGGACGGCTTCGCGCTGAGTTCGTGGGAGACCGGCTATCAGGACCTGTCCGTGCAGCCGGCCCTGTCGACCCTGCGGGTAGTGCCGTGGCTACCGCGTACCGCCGTCGTGCTCGGCGACGCCGTGGCCCATGACGGAACACCCATCGAGATCGCACCCCGCCAGATCCTCCACCAGCAGATGACCCGGCTGTCCAGGCACGGTCTGCACCCCAAGGCGGGGATCGAGACCGAGTTCGTCCTCTACAGGGGCACATACGCGGAAGCGGAGCAGGCCGGATACCAGGGCCTGCAGCCGCTGGCCACGGAGAACCTGGACTACGCCCTCGACCATGATCCGGTCTCCGACCGGTTCTTCCGCCGCCTTCAGCGCGCGCTCGTGGGCGCCGGCATGTCCGTGGAAGCGATCAAGACGGAGGCCGGGCCTGGCCAGGTCGAGGTGACCTTCCCGTACGGGCCCGCCCTCACCGCCTGCGACCGGCACCTGCTCTTCAAGCACGCGGTGCGCACCCTAGGCTCGCGTGCCGGACTGGCGCCCACCTTCATGGCAGCCCCGGAAACCGGCCGTGCCAACGGTCTGCACCTCCACGTGTCGCTGTGGTCGAAGGCCATCAGCCAGCTCAACGAGCCCGGCGGCGGACTCTCCCAGACCGGGCGGCACGCCATCGCGGGCCTACTCGTCGGCCTGCCGGAGGTGGTCCCTCTCTACGCCCCGAACACCAACTCCTACAAGCGGTTCACGCCTGGCTCATTCGCGCCAACCACGTACAACTGGGGCTACGACAACCGCACCTGTGCCGTCCGCGTCGTCGGCCACGGCGAAGGCCTCCATCTGGAGATCCGCGTGCCCGGCGCGGATGCCAACCCCTACCTGGCCATGTCCGCGGCCCTGGCAGCCATCGACCACGGCATCGAACAGAAGCTCACCCTCGGTCCCGCAGAGACCGGCAACTCCTACAGGGTGGGCGGCACCTCCGTGCCGCCCACCCTCGCCGACGCGCTCGCGGCCTTCCAGAACAGCGCCCTCGCCCAGGAGGCCTTCGGTACCGAGGTGGTCGAGCACTACACCCGTCTTGGCCAGCTGGAAATCGACCACGAGCGGAGCCTGGTCTCCGATGCCGAGCGGCGTCGGTGGCTGGCTCGCGCCTGACAGCCATTCCTACCCGAAAGGATCGAGAGCTCCCGTGAGTGCCCGACCGGCGCGCCCCTCCACGACATCGCTCGACCTGACACCCGCGCAGATCCGGATCGTCCAGCAGGTCGCGGAGGGCAAGAGCACCGACGCGATCGCCTCCGACCTCACGATCACGGCTGGCACGATCAACGTGCAGTTGAAGCACTGCGGACAGAAGTTCGGCATACGTGGCCGGGCCGCAGTCGTCCATGCCTGCTTCGTCACCGAGCAGCTCCGGCGCCCCGTGAAGGCCACCTTCCCGGGAGCCTTCTCGGAGGCGGAGATCGAGACGTGGCGCATGGTCGCCATCTGCGCGACGTCAAAGGAGTACGCGGAGCGCGCTCACATCAGCCACGACGAAGCCCTGGGACGAGTACGAGCGTTGCGGGAGCGCGTCGAGGCGGAAAACGACCCGCACCTGGTGACGCTCGGCTGGAGGTACGGAGTTCTGGACGAGTCCCTCCTCGAGATGGCCTCCGGCACCGCCCTTCGTCTCCGGGCACGCAAATGACCAGCTCAGAGCGCATTGTCAGTGGCACTTGGCAAGCTACCCACCCACACGTGAATACCCTGCGCGCCCGTCTAGTCACATGCTGTGGCTCAGCTGGGCGACTCAGCCAGCGGAAGGGCGCACCGACGTGACCGACATGCCCAGCGCACTCCACCAGTTGGTGGCTTCGGTGACTGACACGTACACCGTCGTAGCTGAACATCCCCGGCCCGGCGACATCCGGCCGTCGGTCTGGGAGGTCAACGGACCCGGCGGTGAGCGGTGGTTTGCCAAGCAACATGCCGGCCCCAAGCTGCACCGACGCGAAGTCGACGCCTACCAGAAGTGGACGATCTCCCTCGGCGCCGACCGTGCGCCCGAGCTGGTCGCTTCCGACGCGGAGACGCGCGCCGTCCTGGTCACCGGGGTGCCCGGGCGCAGTCTGGACACGCTGCGTCTTCCGGCCGAGCAGGAGCGCAAGGCCTACGAGCAGGCCGGCGAACTCCTTGCCCGGCACCACGCTGCGGCGACGGACGGGCCGATGACCGCGGACGTGACCGAGGAGGCGTGGGGCGCGACGGTTGCGAAGCTGCTCGACGGTGCTGCGCGGCACGTGCCGGAGCATGAGATCACGTTGGTGCGTGCCCTCCTCCAGGAGGCTCCGCCACGTCTGCCGCAGGTGGCGGCACATGGCGACTACATGCCCAAGAACTGGATGTGGGACGAGACCGAGCAGTGGCTACGGATCATCGACTTCGAGAGGTCTGAACTCCAGGCCGCCGCCCGGCGGGACTTCAGCCGCCTGCGCTACAGGATTCTGCTCCAACGTCCCGACCTCAATGCCGCCGTCCACCAAGGGTACGGCCGTCAGCTCACCGAGGAGGAGCTGGTGGCGTGCCGGGCGTACGGGGCTCTGGACGCGCTCGACTCGCTGTCCTGGGGGATCAAGCACCACGACATCGGTCTTATCGACGAGGCCCACACCATGCTGGAGAACCTGCGCCTGGAGAGCCGCACGCGCATGTGGGGCGGGTGGAGCTCGTGAACGCCTTTGCCGGCACCTCCTCGTACTACCGGCGCTTTGGCCCCGGCATCCCGACGGATCTCGCCGCTCTTCTCAACCAAGCGGCTCCCACGGGTTCTCCGCGGCGCCTTGTGGACATTGGCACCGGACCGGGGCTCGTTGCCCACGCGCTCTTGCCGTACTTCGACGATCTGTTCGCGGTCGATGCCGAGCTGGCGATGCTCGCTGAGGCCGAAGCTGTGCTTCGGCCCGTGCTCTCCAGCGACCACCAGTTGCGGACCCGGCATGCACTGGCGGAGGACTTCCTGCCGCCGGAGGGCTGGCGGCCGCATCTCGTCACCTGTGGTCGTGTCTTTCACTGGCTTGACCAACCCCGCTTCCTTGATCGGCTCAGTGAGTACGTCGCACCGGATGGCGTGGTCACGGTGTTCAGCGATCGCAGCCTGTGGACAGGAGGCTGTTCCTGGCAGCAGGCCGCACGAGAAGTCGTGCAGGACTTCCTCGGCGAACAGCGGCGCGCGGGCGACGGCTTCTTCAGCCCGGTGGGACCGCCGTACGAGGAAGTGCTGCGCGCGTCCGACTTCTGCGATGTCACCTCTACGACCGTTCCCGTGCACCGCCAGTGGAGCGTCGACCACGTCATCGGCTACCTGTACTCGACGTCGTTCGCGGCCCAGCACCTGTTCGGTGACCGCCAGGATGCCTTCGAGGCGGCTCTCACAGATGCCCTTGCCCCTTTCGCGGAGGGCGGGCAGCTCCCGGAGGACAACGCCTTCACCGTGCTCACCGCCCGCCGGCCCTCCGTGCGCAAAGAGCGGTGACAGGGATGAGCGAGGCGGACTGGGGCGCGGAGTTGACTGCTGACGTGCTGGCGGACCGGTACGGATTCGTTGTCGACGTGATCGAGCCGGTACCCATGGGCACGGACACGATCAACCGACGGGTTCTGACTGCGGACGGATTGCGGCTGTTCGTCAAGGAGTACCGGTCGGTCGCGGATCTGGATGCGGCACGGGCCGCGTTGGACATGTCGGAGTACTGCCGCGCCGCACGGCTTCCCGTACCGCGCGTGTGGCCCGATGCGGATGGCAACCTCGTCACGATCTCGGAAGGCAGAGTATGGGCGGTGGTCGACGAGGCGCCCGGTCGCGTGGCCACCTCGGCGATGACGGTTTCCCTCGCCGAACACATCGGTGTCGTGATGGGGCGCATGCACCGTGTGCTGGCCGCGTACCCGCTGCCGAAGAGTGTGCAGCAGTCCCGTTGGCGGACCGGTGCCGTCGAGGAAGCGGTCGCGAAGTGCGACAGTGTGATGGCCACGGCACTGCGCCAGGAGCACGACGGTCTCGGGCAGCTGCGGGTCGACCTCGATCATCGGCGTGAGGACCTGCACGGTCATGTCCACCGGTTACGAGAACAGTTGCCCGACGTGTTGGTGGAACAGGCTCTCCACGCGGATCTCAGCCGCACCAACCTGATCGTCCTCGCCGATGTCGTCACCGGCGTCATCGACTTCCGCTGCGCGACCGGAATGCCGGTCTGGGAGTTGGGCCGGGCGGCGTTCGACCCGCGCACCGTGGCCAACAGCCCGGACTGGGCTGCCCGCGCACTGGCGATGGTGGGCGCCTACCACGCGGAGAACCCCGGCCTCCCTCTGGCGGAAGTACGGTCCTGCGCCCGGCTCGCACTCCTGTACATGCTGTTCAGCTTCTACGGCGCCACGACCGCCGAATACGAACTTCCTCAGGAAGCCGAGGCGGACCTGAAGCAGCACTGGAGCGAGAGACAGACCACCATCCGCCGCCTGCTGAACCGCATAGACGACCTCGACGATGCGTTCGCCCGCCTTGGAGCGGACGGCGGCACGTGACACGCCCACTTGTTCGGACCGTGCCAGCACGCACGGCAGCGCAGCAGTGACCCCATCCGCACTTCACCAATAGGGGGGACGTCTTGTATCGCACGCTGATCGGCCGGCACCGGACGGCCGAGGCGGTCGCGCCGTACGTCGCGACCGCGGTCGACGCTGTCCAGGCCAGGCGCCGGACTGCGGCGGAGGGATGGAGCCGATGACGACCACCGCGAAAACCGCCCAGAAGGTCACCCGGCCCGAAGACGCGGAGGTATCAGATGAGGAACTGAGGTTCGCCATTCCCGGCGACCGCCGTATCGAGGCCGCCAACGCCATCACCAGCCGCTCCATGGCTCGCCGCCTACCCCAGCTGATCCGGCGAGCCCTCGCCCTGGGCTGGCAGGTGGACCGCAACGCGGTCATCGCCCTGCTGGTTGTACAGGTCCTCTCCGGGGTGCTGGAAGCGTTCGGGCTGATGGCCACCACCGGGGCGATCAAGCCGCTGATCGCCTCCCAGCACATCAGCAGTGACCAACTCATGGCCGCCGCACCTTCCTTGGCCGTACTGACCGGGGCCATTGGTCTGCGTGCCCTCCTGGGCATCGCCTCGTCGTCGCTGTCGGCCCGGTTGGCGCCCCGTATCTCCCGCGAAGCCGAACTCAAGCTCCTCGATGCCGCGACCAAGGCGGAATTGTCCGCGTATGACAATCCCGGATATAACGACCGCTGGGATGCGGCCGACCGTGGCGTAGAGGTCTCCCGGGACCTCCTGACGGAGACCCAGTACATCCTCGCGTCGTCGGCATCACTGATCGCCTCCGCGTGTGTCTTGACGGCTGTGCACCCGGCGCTTCTGCCGCTGCTCGTCCTTGCCGCGCTGCCGAAGGGTGTGGCCAGCGTGCGAGCGGCCCGCATCAGCTACATCGCCTCACTCGCCACATCGAAGGACCGTCGACTGCTGGGGATGCTGCGCTGGTACATGGTCGACAAGCAGACCGCAGACCAGGTCCGCTCCGGCACCATGGCGCCCTTCCTGCTCGGCAAGTACCGCACGGCAGGAGCGCGGATCGACATGACCACCGACCAGGCCACGTGGCGCGCCGCCCGGATCTCCCTGGTCGGCGGGGCCACGGGAGGCCTCGCACACGCCGTCGTCTGGGTGGCACTGGCGCTGCTGGTGTCCGCCGGCCAGATCTCGGTCGCCGCCCTCGGCACCGCGTTCCTCGCCTTGGGCCGTGTCAGCGCCGGACTGGACGGAATCGTCGGCTACGGAGCCCAACTCTTCCGTACCGGCATGTATTTGGACGACTGGGCCGACTTCATCGACGAAGCCGGCGGCCACCGCATCGACCGCGGCACCCGGAAACCGACCGGA
Organism: Streptomyces cinereospinus; assembly: GCF_042430725.1. Classification (NCBI taxonomy): domain Bacteria; kingdom Bacillati; phylum Actinomycetota; class Actinomycetes; order Kitasatosporales; family Streptomycetaceae; genus Streptomyces; species Streptomyces cinereospinus. The sequence continues at coordinate 37,234 of NZ_JBHMCY010000054.1, forward strand.
CCCACGGTCGTATGCGCCGAGAACGTCACCTTCAAGTATCCGAGTGCCGATCGCCCAGCCGTCAGCGACGTGTCTCTGGAAGTCCGGCGGGGCGAGGTCGTCGCCCTCGTGGGCGAGAACGGTTCGGGCAAGACCACGCTCAGCAAGCTCTTGTCCTCGCTGTACCTGCCTGACAACGGAGCGATCACGTGGGACGGCGTCGACGCACGGGAGTTGGATGCGCACGCAGCCTGGGAGCGAGTCGCCGTTGTACCGCAGTCCTACGCGAACTGGCCATTGTCAGCACGGGAGAACATCACCCTCGGCCAGCCCACCGAGGACGGGGACACCGCCGTACTCGCCGCAGCCCACGCGGCGGGCGCCGACGAGGTCATCGACGGTCTGCGCAACGGCCTGAACACCCTGCTCGCCAAGGAATGGTGGGGCGGACAGGAACTCTCGGGCGGGCAGTGGCAGCGCATCGCGATCGCCCGAGCGTTCCACCGCCCGGCCGGGCTCTTGGTGCTGGACGAGCCGACGGCTGCCCTCGACCCGCGGGCCGAGCACCGCATCTTCACCGGCCTCCGCCGCCTCGCCGCAGACCGCGCCGTCGTCCTGGTCACCCACCGGCTCACCAATGTTGCTATCGCGGACCGCATCGTTGTCCTGAGCAAGGGACGCGTCATCCAGGACGGAACCTTCGACGGACTCCTCGCCCAGCGCGACGGGTTGTTCCGCGAGCTGTGGGATCTGCAAAACGAGCGCACGGGACGCGTCCCCGCCCCCACCGCGTCGGCCGAGGTCATCTCGCCGGACCAGCACGCCCTGTTCTGACATGGAGCGGATGCCAAGAGACACGACGGAGTTCGTCTGCCACGGGTATCAGCCCACCGGTGCGGCAGGGTAGAGCGTCGATCCGGTACGTCGACTCTGTCGTTGATCCCATGCGGGATGTCGGCCCTGACTGCGACGTGCACCACACGCGCCACCGATGGTCGGGAGGCCAAGCCCCAGTTGGCTCAGCAGCCACCGTGATCGAGACGGACCCAAAATTGCTGGTGGTGTTCTCCGGGCGTCTGGCACTCTCCCTGCATGCTGCTGATGCTGACCGGATCGAGCTGCTCCGGGAAGTCCACCCTCGCCTTCGCTGTCGCCGACCGGATCGATCACATCGCCGTCCATGACACCGACGAGAGCGGCGTTCCGCTCAACCCACCCCCGCACTGGCGGAATCACAACACGGAGGAGTGGATTCGCCGCGCGCTCGACTACCAGGCTCACGGCATCGACCTCCTATTGACAGGACAGGCACCGCTCGGCGAGGTTCTGGCCGCCCCCTCGGCGTCTCTGCTGGACGGCATCGCGTTCTGCCTTATCGACGTCGCCGACGAGGACCGGCTCCGCCGGCTCCGCTGGCGCGACCCAGGCCGCTGGTTGGAGCCCGACGTCGACCGTTTCAACAACTGGGCAGCTTGGCACCGCGGTCACGCCCGCGACCCCCAGCATCGCCCGGACGTCATCACTGCCAGCAGCGCACCCATGATGGCGTGGCACCGCTGGACGTCCTGGACCGCCGAGGACCCCCGCTGGCAGACTCATGTCATCAACACCACTGACCGTGGCCCTGAGAAGTCCGCCGACGAGCTGGAGCAGTGGATCAACCGGCAGCGCCAAGCCGTCCGGGCAGGCAGTCATCCCTTGTGCCGGGGCTGGGCGGAGCAACGCCCGCTCCTGCGATGAGAACGACTGTAGGCGCGCTGCCATCAACTTCCGTGGACAGAACGCCTAGTCCGCGACCTTCACGGCTCTTGGCTTGGGTGCGTCTACGTGCCCCATGGCTCGCTCGATCGTGATCTGGATGACCACCCGCTCGGGGTCCGGAGCAGGCGTCCGACCGTATCGGTTGCCATAGCGCGCTACGGCATCGTTGACGACATCCGGGTGCGTGCGGACTTCGGCTGTGCCCTCCAGAGTGGCCCAGCGCCCTCCGTCGACTTGGCAGACGGCTACGCGGGCCTGACGAGGTTGTGCGGCAAGGATGTTGGCGACTTTCTTACTGGATTTGCGGGTGATAACCCGAGCGATGCCAGCGTCTGCGTCAACGGTGACTCCGACGGGCACAACGTGAGGGCTGCCATCGGGGCGCACCGTGGTCAGCGTGCACAAGTGGTACTCCCGCCAGAACTCCACGTAGCCATCGCCTTGGTTGCGTATCTCGGTCGACATGGCTGGAAGCGTAATAGTGCGCGATGCCCGAACTACCCCGAAGTGACCACGGCCACACTCGTCCTCCCGTGCCGCGATGGGAGTCGATTCGCCCGATTGTTAAACACATGCCCCAGTTGGCCCGCGACGTAAATATCTCAGATTGATAACTTCGGCATATGTCAGAAGTGAGCGATTGAAGCGCACGCGTCAGATTTTGAAGTGCCAGTTCAGGGGCATGATTCACCGTCGGAGCGGCTAATTTGCCACGATTTATCACGTCGCTGGCGATGGCTTGCGAACGTCGATTTCAGGCCATTCCTCCCTTTGGGCTTCACGTAATGTCCATGGGGTTCCCGAAGGTTCCATCGGGGCCGCTCGGCCGCGTTGGGGTTGCTGATTTGCGTACGCGATCATGACGTATTGGGGAGGTGTGGGCACATGTGCGTGCGGCTCACTTGCCGCTGTTCAGCGGTACCCACCGAGGTGTTGTCCTTCGACGCCGGTGATCGTTTTCGTCCTCGCTGTGCCGTACGGGAACTGAACGCTTGGCTCGGGCGCGGCTGCCGCCCGTCTCCCGTGAGAGCCGTCAACGGCCGGTACGAAGGGGATTTCTGATGTGGTCGGGAAGACGTGCCGGCGGGGGCTCGGCAGAATCCGAGAGGCCTGAGCAGGGCAGGGTGAGCCGTCGGTGGTTGGGGCGGTGGCGTACCGCTGAGAAGCGGACGGGCGAGAGGGACCTGCACCGCTGGCTGCGGCGAGAACTTCAGGGCCTTGGCGTAAAGCCCCCACTGGATGTGGAGGAGCTGTGCCGGGCGCTGGGCGAGAGGCGCGGGCGTCCGATCCTTCTTCGGCCGTTCCCCCTGGAGAAGCCCGGACCATCGGGGCTGTGGGTCGATACGCCTCAGATGGACGTGATCCTCTACCAGCAGGAGACGACGCGCCTGCACCAAGAGCACATCATCCTGCACGAAGTGGGCCACATCCTCGTGTCCGAGGATGAGCAGGCCGACGAGGAGCAGGAGACTCCGGACGATTTCGTCGAGGGCTGGGCGACCCTTATCCCGGTGTTGGATCCCGATCTGGTCCGCCGGGTGGCCCAGCGGTGCTCGTACGACGACGGCGAGGAATGTGAGGTCGAGCTCGCGGCCACGATCATCCTGGAGTGGTCTTCAGCGCTGGACCCTGCCACCCCGCTGTCGGACGACCCTACGCTGCGTCGGATCCAGTCAGCCCTCGGTGACCGGAGAGGGTGGCTGTAGCCGTGCTGAAGTTGCTCCTCCTGATCCCCGTGGCTGCCGTCGTATGGAAGGTGTACAAGCTGACGCGGGATCCCCATAACGCCCCTCTGCGTTCCGTCACACTGTGCCTGCTGAGTGCCGTTCTGTCGTACCCCCTGGCCATGCCTGGCGGCGCATCTGGCATCGACGCCGTGGCCGGGCATGGCACGGCGAAGCTGATTCAGAACGTGCTGCTTCTGCTGACGGTCTACTTCCTGATGTGCTTCTACCTGTACTCGGCGGACGGGCATGCCGCCCGCCGCCGTGCCCGGCGGGAAGCCGTCGTCGTCGCGTTCGTGGCGGTGTCGATCATCGTGGCCGCTGAGTCCGTTCCGAACGAGGTCTTCGCCGGCTCCTTCAGCACGGCGGACATGACAATCCCGCAGATCGCCTTCTTCTACGGCGGCGCCGGCCTGTATCTCATGTACGCCCTGGGCGTCGCCGGGTGGTGGACTCGCCAGTACGCCCGCATGTCGCGGCGCCCGCACGCCACGGGCCTGTGGATGGCCGCGATCGGGCTCGCCGCGATGGCCGTGGCCTGCGCCGTCCGCGCGGTCTTCGTCGCCATCCGCTGGACCGGCGGAACCGTACCGCAGCCGCTCATGGCCGGGGTGGCGTTCCTGCTGGTGGTGTCCATCCTGCTCTTCGTCGCTGGCGTCACCTACGCCGGGGCCCGCGCCAGGATCACGTCCCTGGCGCTCTGGCTCCGCCATCGGCGTGATCACCGTCGGCTCACCCCGCTGTGGCAACTCCTCTCCGAGGCTTACCCCGAGAACGTGCTTCGGCTCGCTTCTCCGGCACTTCGGGACCGGTGGCGGGCGCGTGGCGTGCACCGGCGCTACCACCGGCGGATAGTGGAATGCCGAGACGGACTGGTCGACATCAGCCCCTACCTGGTCGGCAAGGCCGAGGACACCGAAGTCCTAGAGCTCGACCCTGGCGAGCTGGCCGAGCGCCTCCGCCAGGCAGTAACCACGATGGGAAAGGGTGCCCTCTCGCCACGTCAGGCGGTACCGCTGGCGATGCCGCAGGGCGATGACCGGGAAGCGGATGTGCGGCAGCTGATCGCGGTTTCGGACGCGCTGCGTATGTCCGCGTAACCACCGAAGACCAAGGAGACGAAATGCTGATCACCGCTGGCCGGGTCCTAGTCGGCTCCGGGACGTACCTGGACGACGGCGCGGTCCTCGTCGAGGGCGACTCGATCACCGCGGTGGGGCCACGCGTGGAGATCGCGGAGCGGACCGGTTCGGACGTGATGCGCCTCGCCTTCCCCGAGGGGACGGTGGTGCCTGGCCTCATCGACGCCCACGTCCACCTCGCGTTCGACGGCGGCGCGGACCCTGTGGCCGCCCTGCACGAGTCGAACGACGAGACCTTGCTGACGAACATGCGCCACCGTGCGGAGCAGCTCCTGCGCAGTGGCGTGACGACGGTGCGGGACCTGGGCGACCGCAACGGCCTGGCCCTCCGTCTGGACGCGGAGATCGCCGGCGGCAGCACGCTGGGCCCGCGGATCGTGTCCGCAGGCACGCCCGCGACCCCGCCCGGAGGCCACTGCTACTTTCTCGGCGGTGAGGTCTCCGGCGCGGCCGAGGTCCGCGGACTGGTGCGGCGCAACATTGCGGCGGGCGCCGGCGTGATCAAGGCGATGGTGACCGGTGGCGGGTTGACCAAGGACGGTCCCAAGAGCTGGCAGAGCCAATTCACCCCGGAGGAACTTCACGCCCTGGTGGATGAGGCCCACCAGGCCGGCGTGCCGGTGGCGGCCCACGCTCACGGCACGGAGGGCATTGCCGCGGCCGTGGAAGCGGGAGTCGACACGATCGAGCACTGCACCTGGATGACGAGCAACGGCTTCGACCTGCGGCAGGACGTCCTGAAGCGGATCATCGACGACGGCATCGCCGTCTGCCCGGCCGTCAGCCCCCACTGGCAGATGCTCCCCCGGTTCTTCGGCGAGGAGCGGGCGGCGGCCATGTTCGACCTGGTGCGGCAGATGGCCGAGGCCGGCGTCCGGCTCATCGCCGGAACCGACGCCGGGGTCCAGCGCGCGGGGTTCGACGGCCTGGTGCCCGCCCTGTCGTTCTACGCGCACCTGGGCCTGCCGAACAGCAAGATCCTCGATCTTGCGACCGCCGATGCAGCCGACGCGCTGGGACTGGGCGAGACGACCGGGCGAATCGCTCCCGGGTTCCGGGCAGACCTGCTGGTGATCGACGGAGACCCCCTCGCAGACCTCACCGCGTTGCAGGCGGTCCGGACGGTGGTGACCGCAGGGCAGCGGCACGAGCCGCGCGAGACGGCCGCACAGCAGTAGGGGCCAGAATGTCCGGGGCTCGGGCTCTTCAGAGTCCCGGACAGGGGGCTACTCGTTCGCCTCCGGTTCTCTCTGCTCCATCTCCGTGACCAGGTCGTTGACGAACGCCATGACGTTCGCCGGCAAACCCTGGGAGCCCGTCCCCCGTCCCCTGACCCGGCCCACGGCCCCCCTCCTCGACGCCGACAGCAGTCGGAGGCCCTCGTAGACCTGACGGGCCACGGCATCGTCCGGCTGGAAGTACATCGGGGACACACCGAAGAAGGCGGCCAGGCCCTCAAGGACGACGGGCGAGGCCGTTTCCGCGACGCCGGTCCGGAGATCCCGGACACCCTCCCAGGTGATGACCTGCGACCCGGCATGAGCATTGACGGCGTCGGCGATCTCCGCATCCGTCGGCGGTCCGTGCTGTCCGGGGTACGAGCGCTCCAAGATCAAAGTGATCTTCTCGGCCAGCGTGCCGGGCGGCCCTGCGGAGGCCGGGACGGTCCCTGCATCCTTTGCGGATTGGCCCCCTTGTGTCTCCTGGGCCTTGGCGATCGACCGGTCCTCTGCCCGCCGCAGCTCCTCCTCACTCACCCCGTACGCCACCGCCAGATCCGGGACGTACTTGTCCTTGAGCCGCCGGTCCCCGCGTTCGGCTCCCGCTACCGGTCCGGCGCTCTTGGTTCCGATCAGTGCTGCCGTCTCGTACTGGTAGTAGCCGGCATCGCACCGCAGGTCCGTCAGATCGGGCAGTCCGTTACGCGGGAACAGCTCGTCCAGCCCTCGCTTGAGGGCGCGGGCCAGCGCGGGCAGTTTCTCCGCGTCAGGGACCGTGTCTCCCGATTCCCAGCCGGCGATCGTCGAGTCGGCCACGCCGACGGCTGCGGCCACCTCGGCCTGCGAGATCTCGGCAGCTCGCCGCACCGCGCGCACACGGTGTCGGTCGAAGTGACGAGCAGACATCTCACCCTCGTTTTTCGTCAAACCGAAGGAACATCGGCGCGTTGACTTTTCCGTTGAGTCGGAATAGCTTCAGCCTAGCGAAAGACGGGGAGCTTCGCACGCTTACTCGATCTTCGCCTTCGGCCTCTCTGCGACGCCTCCGGGATCGGAGAGAGGCCGCGGGGGAGCCTGCGCTGTCCCAGGTGCGGAACGATCCCGAAGCAGTCGGCGCCCGAGAATTGACACCTCTCGGACGCCGGACAGCGCGTCGCCCGCTTCGACGGCGGGTGGCGGAGATCATCTGAACGGCTGCTCGGTGCCCTTGGTGCGGTACTGGCGAAGCAGCCACCCGAGAGGAATGTCGCATGTCTTCTGCTGCTGACAACGGTCCGGCCGCCGGCTCGCCGAGATAGGTCTGGATCTTGGCGCGACCTGTGCATATGTTCGTCGTCGCTCGCCGGGCAGCCCGCCTGGGGAGCGACGGTAAGAAGGAGGCGCGTATACGAGACGGGCATACCGACCGGGCCGGGTAAGCCCGGAGAACTGCACCGGCGCCCAGGAGCGGGAACTCCCAGGCGCCGACAGGCCGCCGCCTCCCAAGAGGGGCGCGGATTCACTACCAAACGACTCGGCTGGACCTTTTCCACGAGAGACAGCCGGGCCGCTCACTACCAGCGAAGGATACTCGCATGCCCGAGCACCGGAGCGGAAGCCGGAGCGTCACGGAGCCTGACGACCGGCACCGTCGCCTGGCTGACCTACTGGCCGACATGATCCCCGGAGCCGCCACTTTCCGGGTGACCCTGCACGACCCCGCCCAGGCGTGGCCGCACCCCCACGCCCGCGCCTACGACACGGCGGGGAAGCCGATCACCCTGAATCGCACACAGGCGATTACCGCGGCCCGCTGGATCATCCGGACGTACCCGGAAGCCACCTGGGGCGATGTGTACGACTTCGACCTCGCCACCGCCTGCCTGACCCGGGCGGTCATGGCTGCCGCAGGTCGGGGGCGCTGACGTGGCGAGGATCCGCACCATCAAGCCGGAGGCGTTCTTCTCCGAGTCGCTCGCCGAGGTGAGCGTGAACGCCGAGCGGACCTTCTTCGGCCTGCTGACCCAGGCCGACGACCAGGGACGCTTCCGCGACAACGCGGCGATCATCAACGGCCTGCTGTGGCCGCTGCGCGCCGAGCACACCGCCGTCCACGCCGAGGACGACCTCCAGCAGCTCGCCGACGCCGGACTGATCTGCCGGTACACCGGATGCGACGGTCGCCGGTACCTGCACGCGGTCACGTGGCGCGAGCACCAGAAGATCGACAAGGCGTCGCAGTCCCGGCTGCCCTCTTGCCCGGTCCATCACACTGTCGACCGGTGCGGGGCATGCAAGGGCGTCTGTGCCGCTGCCTCGGCCGAGCCCGGCGACGTGTCTCCGAGCCCTACCCGAACCCTCCCCGAAGCCTCGCCGAACTCCCCCCGAAGCCTCGATCGGCCTGCCCACGCTCCCGCACCGTCCGCTCCAGCGCATCCTGACCACGGTGTCAAGCGTGGCGACGGCCGGCGGGACACCCAGGACGAAGCCGTCGCCAACCCTGCCCACGGCAATCGTGAAACGGCAGGTCAGGCGGCATTCGCTGAGGCTTCCCCGAACCTTCCCCGAAGCCTCGGGGAGTCCTCGGCGCCTGGATCTAGGATCTTGGATCCTGGATCTTCTAATCCTTCGGGGCGCACAGCGCCCGCACCATCGCCATCGGCGCGAGCCCTGATCGGCGAGTACGCCGCCGCGTGTGCCGAACGCCCGCCGAACGACGTGCTCGGACACCTCGGGCGGAAGGTCCGCGAACTACTCGGCGAGGGCATCGACCCGCAGTACGTCCGGGCGGGGCTGGAGCGCTTCCGGGCCAAGCCGATGCATCCCTCGACGCTGCCGAGCCTGGTGAACGAGGCGATGAACGCCGGGGGCGGTCGTTTGGTGCGGCCGGAAAACCGGCCTACCGTGCCCGGTCACACGGCGTGGACCAACCCGGTCGACGCTGCCGCCGCCTACGCCGAGGAGCTGTGATGCGCGACCGCAACCGCGAACCCCAGCGGCTCGGCGGCGAGGGCACCATGGCCCGCATCGCCCGGATCCTGGCAGCCCGGGGCGTCGACCCTGCCACCGCCGTGGTGCACGACACCCCCGAGCCGATCGCCGCGCTGGAGGCGGCAGAGGCCCGGATCCCGCTGCGCTACCGCAGCGCGATCGGCGATCACCCGCAGATCGAGGCGTGGGTCCGCAACGTCGCCTCGGAGGCTGTCGCTCCCAGCAGGGGCGCCCGCCGACAGGTACGCACCGGCCCGTCGCTCCTGCTCGTCGGCACCACCGGCACCGGCAAGACGCACCTGGCGTACGGCGCCATCCGCAGCCTCGTGGGTGCCGAGATCGGTGTGCGCTGGCACGCCACCACGGCCGCCGACATGTACGCGAGCCTGCGCCCCCGGGCAGGCATCGACACGGAGCGGGAACTGCTCGCGCTGTTCCGCTGCCCGCTGCTGCTCCTGGACGACCTCGGTGCGTCCAAGACCTCGGAGTGGACCGAGGAGATCACGTACCGGCTGGTCAACCACCGCTACAACCAGATGCTGCCGACGCTGATCACCACCAACCTGGCCATCCGCGACCTGCGCCGGGCCGTCGGCGACCGGGTCGCCTCCCGGCTGGCGGAGATGACCGAGCGCATCGTGCTGACCGGCGCCGACCGCAGACGAGGCCCCGCCGCCTGACCACCACCCGGCCATCCCACCGAGCAGGACCGGCCGCTCGCCCCCATCACCTCCCCGACCACGCACCATCCTCCGCCGACGCCCGCCGGGCGCGCGGAGGGCGATCGGAGACACCCCGCGCATGCCCAAGACCTCGATGCCCCCTGCCCACTTCCGCACGCTGGGCGACCACACCTGGCAGAACCGCGCCGCCTGCCGCTCCACCGAGCACCACCCAGTCGACCCCGAGCTGTTCTTCCCCGAGCCGGACGACCTCGACAAGATCGCCGCTGCCAAGGCACTGTGCGCCCAGTGCTCGGTCCGCCGCACCTGCCTGGACGTAGCCCTGGAGAACCGGTACCGCGAGGGCATCCGGGGCGGCCTGACCGAGGAGGAACGCGAGCCCCTGCACAAGAAGCTGCCGCACCGCCTGGACTACGCCCGCGTCAACGCCGTACTCGCCGGACAAGACATCCACCTCACCACCCGGGAACGCGAGGCCGCCGCCCTGGCCGCCTTCCGCAACGGCATACCCGCCAGCCGCCTCGCCTGGTTGCTGAAGATCACCGAGGAACACGCCGACAAGCTCTATCGACGCACCCGCCGCCGACTCGAAAACCGCAACGCCTCCACGGCGAAACCCAAGAAGCGCGGGCGGCCGAAGAAGAAGACCACGGTGTCCCGCGACGACCTCCGGGCGGCGGCATGACCACCGCCGTGCCGATGCCGGCGCGCATGACCGGCTGGGACCGCGCCGCCATCGTGGCCCTGGGCGCGGCAGGCAGCGCGCTGTCGTACGACGCTCTCCAGCAGATGGCCGTCGCCATCCACGTCCGCGGTTTCCTCACTTACCTCTTCCCGCTGGTGATCGACGGTTTCATCGCCTACGGAGTACGCGCCCTGGTGGTCCTGCGCGCCGCACCGCTCGGTGCCCGCGCGTACGTATGGACGCTCTTCGGCACTGCGACCGCCGCCAGCATCTGGGCCAACGCTCTGCACGCCGTCCGCCTCAACGAAGAGCGCATGACCTCCGGCAGGCTGAGGCTCGGCGACACCACGGTCGGCATCCTGTCCACCCTCGCTCCGCTGGCCCTGGCCGGAGCGGTCCACCTGTACATCCTTATCGCCCGCAGGGTCACCGAGGAGACTGCCCCCGGTTCCCTCGGACACCTGGCCGCCGCCGGTCACTCCGCTGACCGGACCGAGGTCGAGCGACCGGCGACCACCGGACACTCGCAGCCTCCAACCGCCAGCGAGGTCACCGCCGGTTACCGGCACGCTGCACTGACCGGGACACCCGGGCACGTCACGGACCGCGAGCCGGTCACCTCGGACAAGCCCGGTCAGGACAGCCGGACACCAACCGGTAGGGACACCTCGGGTCAGCCGACCGCCTCGGCGACCGAGTCGGCCGGGGCGGTATCCCGGGCCACCCGGACACCTCTCCCGGTCGGTGACCAGGACGGACATGCCGGATCCAGAGCGACCGGGGACGCTCGCCCTCACGGTGACCGACCGGTGACTCCGAGCACGGACACCAAGCCGGTCACTCGTCCGCAGCCTCTGTCCGGCGGTGACCGGGTGACCGACCCGGTCACCGAGCAACTGCTCCCGATCGCTCGGATGGCGGTCACCGAGACCGGCCGGACCACCCGCGCGGTGGTCGCCGAGGCCATCCGCGGACAGGGGCTGCCGCTGTCCAACGACCGGCTGACCGACCTGATGCGCACGCTCCGGGACGACCCTGGACAGCCCACCGACGACCGCGCCGCCTGACCGGCCACCCTCGCGCGGGCGGGTGAGCTGACGGAGGGCCCGGTCAGCTCACCCGCCCCGCATCCACGCCAAGACTTCCTTCCGTACCGGAGACGCCGCTCATGCGCACAACGCCCGCCACCGCCGCCGAAGCCGACGCCTGGCTGACCGTTCTGAACCGCCGAGGGCACCTGCACCGCGTCGAAGCCGGTCCCGACGGGGACTGGATCGTGCACCGTACGCCCGATTCGCAGCCGTGGACCCTGCACCATCCGGTCCTGGCGTTGGCCTACGTCGCCGACATCCTGCGAGATGTCCGCCGTCATAGCCCGGAGTCGAGCCGATGACGACCGCCGACTCGGCGGGCACCACTTCCTCAGCGGAGCCGGAGGCTCCGACGGTCACCGGCCGAGCAAGCTGTTGCCGTGGATATCCCAAGGGGATATCCACGGCGCATGCCCTCGCCCAGGAGTGCGAGGGAGACCCGGTTGGTTCCCGAGCGGGGGCGCACGGGAACCAACCGGAGCTGCGGCACCAGGGGGCGCCGCAGAAAGAAGGGGAAGCCGAAGAGCGCGCCGCCGACGCTGTCCCGAGCGCAAGCGATGCCGCGCTTCCCGAGCGCCGTCCACGCCGCCGCGCCTACCAACCCACGCATCGCGAAGACGTGATCGCCGTCCGCTTCACCGCCGAAGAGAAAGCCGAGATCATCGCCGCCGCAGCCCGCAGGCGCGTCTATCCCGCCGGTTTCGTCGCTACGGCCGGGCTGACTGCAGCCCGCGGTTCCGCCGCCCCACTCGACACCAACGACCAGCTCGACGCCGCCATCAACGAGTTGGCGGCCCTGCGCGCCCAGATCTCCCGTGTCGGCAACAACATCAACCAGATCGCCTACATCTACAACGTCGGCGGCCAACCCCGCCCCGGCCAACTCGACTATGCCCTCAAGGCATTGGTCCACACCCTCGCCCTGGTCGACACAGCCGCACACGACCTCGTACGAAAGCGCGTGTAGATGGTCCCGGACATCAGCCGGGGCTCACGTACGTACGGACTGCTTGCCTACCTCTACGGCCCCGGCAAACGCGACGAACACATCGACCCGCACCAGGTCGCCTCCTTCGACGGCTTCGCCCCCGACCCCGGCCGCGACGCCACCCTCACCGACCTGACCCGCGTCCTTGACCTGCGGGTGAACCAACTCGGCGACCGCGCCCCCAAGAACCACGTGTGGCACTGCTCAGTACGCACCGACCCGGGCGACCGCTACCTGTCCGACGCCGAATGGGGCGAGGTCGCCCGCCGGGTCGTCCACGCCACCGGCATTGCGGAGGAGGGAGATCAGGACGGATGCCGGTGGGTGGCCGTACGCCACGCCGACGACCACATCCACATCCTCGCCACCATCGTGCGGGGCGACCTGCGCCAGCCCCGCAACTCCTACGACCAGAAGCGCTCCCAGGCCGAATGCCGGCGCATCGAGAAGGAATTCGGCCTGCGTGAACTCAAGGCCGGCGACGGCACCGCCGCCCAGAACCCCACCAGTGCCGAACGCTTCAAGGCCGAGCGCACCGGCCACGACGGCACCCCCCGCGAGATCCTGCGCGAGACGGTCCGTCAGGCGGTCGCGGGAGCCGCCGACGAGGCGGAGTTCTTCAGCCGCCTGACCGAAGCCGGACTGCGCATCAACAAGCGACTCGCCCCGTCCGGCGACACCCTCGGCTACTCCGTCGCTCTGCCCGGCGACCGCAACCGTGATGGCCAACCCATCTGGTTCCCCGGCTCCAAACTCGCCCCGGACCTCTCCCTCCCCAAGATCCGCAAGCGTCTTGCCACCGGACCCGTCGACCAGGACCACGAACCCGACGACGTACCGCGCTCCGCGCACCGGGGCACACCGTCCTCCAGCCCGTCGCAGCCGTCGCAGGCTCGTCGCCAAGCCACACGGGCCGCCGAACGCGTCACCACCGCTCTTGGCCAGGACGACGACGAAGACGCCGCCGCCCAGCTCGTCGGCGCCGGCGAACTCCTCGACGCCCTCGCCCAGACCTCACCCGCCGCCACCCGCCACGAACTCCGCGAAGCCGCTCGCGCCTTCGAACGCGCCACCCGCTCCCACATCCGCGCCGAACGCGCAGACAACCGCGCCGTACGCGCCGCCGCCCGAGGTATCGTCCGCGCCGGAGACGCCCTCGGCCGAGGCGAAGACGGCGGAACCACCGCCATGGTCCTGTCCACCCTCGTCCTGCTCGCTATCGCCGCCGCCCGCTGGCACTCCGCCCGCGGCCACGCCCAACAGGCCGCCGCCTCCGCCCAGGCCGCCCACCACCTGCGCGCAGCCTACCGCGCCGCCGCCCGCACCCCGATACGCGCGATGCGCGAGCAGGGCCGCCGGCTCCCGCAGCCGGTCCGCCAGCGCCACGCCGATACCATCAACGCCGCCCTGCCGAACCACCAACTCGGCGGCGAGCCCGGCTGGGACGCCCTGACCGCCACACTCGATCAGGCCGAACGCGCCGGACACGACCCGGCCGCGCTACTGAAGCAGGCCATCGAGTGGCGAGAGCTGGACACCGCCGACAGCGTCACCGACGTACTCGTCTGGCGAATTCGACGCCTGGGCAAACTCCCCGCCACAGCTCTCGCCCCGCGTCGACGCAGCACGACCACCGCCAAGGACAACAAGACCAGCACGGCCAGCCGCACCGGGGCACGTACAACCCCAACGCAGACCGACACGAGTCCTGCCCCCGTTGCCCCTGCGGACCCTCGCTCGCGCGGGCCGAGGCGCTGAGCCGCAGTTCAACGCACTGGACATGGGCCGGCGGCCCTGTTATGGCTGGAAATGATGACGAGGGAGCTGACGCTGGTGCTGCACGACGACGCCGTACGTACGAGAACCGACATACCGAAGCCGGCGGTTGCGGAGGACCCGCTCCTGCGGCTCCAGGAGGAGACGCAACCGCACGAAGGTGAGTTCCGGGTCCAGTGCACCACTCACCCTGGCGAGTTGGTGATCACTGGCATCATCCAGATGTGTCCGGCCTGCGGAGCCCGCCGCGACTGGCTGCTCATCTGCGACCGTAACCAGGTCAGCATCCGGTGCCGCTGCGCCCACCAGTGGGTCGAGCGTGAGCTGGGCCGCTCCGACTTCGAGGCGATGGCCGGCCCCGGCGGCGAGGTGTACGACAGCCTGCAGACAACCATCCAGGCTGCGGGGTATGGAGGGGAGCTGAGCGGCACCTACTGGACCTAGGCTGCGCCACGAGCGCGTCTGCGGTGGTGCAGTAAACGGCCGCACGCGGCAGCTTGTCGAGGAGGTCCTGGGCAAGCTGCCCTTGGCATCGTCCTTGGCGGTCTCCCGAGCACACCGCGGAATTCCCCAGACGGTGGTGCTGCACGCTCCGACACTGAGCAGCAAGGGTCCCACCATGAGTTCGAAGGGGCCGCGCGTCGCCGTCGAGGCTTGTCGCGACCAGCTAAAAGTCGTACACCGCGAAGTCTGTGACTGGGCGGTACCCGATCCGCTGGTAGAGGC
>NZ_JBHMCY010000055.1:0-50103 GCF_042430725.1 Streptomyces cinereospinus
GTCCAGCGGCGTGGGCCGGCTCGGCGGACTCGCCTCCATCGAGGACTTCCTGGAGTACAAGCAGATCACCCAGGACTACGTGCCCGTCAGCCACTGACGTCCTGATCGTCCTGTGCGTCGTGGGGGCGGCACCGAACGAGCGGCGCCCCCACGACACCCCCATCCCCCACGACACACCCGTCCGGCACCACACCCCCGCCCGGCACAGCACCCCCGTCCGGCACGACACCCCCGTCCGGCACGACACCCCCGTCCGGCACAGCACACCCGTCCGGCACAGCACACCCGTCCGGCACAGCACCCCCGTCCGGCGCGACACCCCCGTCCGGCGCGGCACCCCGGTGCCGCGGCGGCCGTCCCCACCAGACGCCGGACGGCCGGACGGCCGGACGGCCGGACGGCCGGACACCACCCGCTGCCCGGTCGTCGCCGCCGCGGCACCGCCTCGCCGGCGCTCCCGCCCCAGCCGGCGGCACCCCCTGCCGAAGCCGTCCCGGCCCCCGCAGGGACGCGCTTCACCCAGCCCGGCGCCTCGGTCCAGCCCGGCATCCGTCACCGGAGCGGCCCGTCACGGCAGGGCGGCCGAACCACCGCTCTCCACCCCCTCCCCCCTCCCCTTCGTCTCCCCTCCCCTTCGTCTCCCCTCGCCTTCGTCTCCCCTCGCCTCCCCTCCCCTCGCCTCGCCTCGCTGACATGCGACGCGCCGGCAGCCGCACCGTCCACCCGATGAGGAGCACTTCCATGTCAAGCACGCTTTCCCACAGCGGCCGGGTGGCCGTCGTCACCGGTGCCGCCGGTGGCTTCGGCCACGCCATCTCCACCGAACTCGCCCGGCGCGGCGCCGACATCATCGCCGTCGACCTCAACCCGGCGGACCACACCGTCGCCGCGGTGGAGGAGGCCGGACGCAAGGCCGTCCAGCTCCAGGCGGACATCTCCGACCCCGCGCAGGTGGCGGCCATCACGCCCGAGATGCTGGGATTCGCCGGCCGGGTCGACATCCTCGTCAACAACGCCGGCATCTTCCCCTTCGAAAACCTCTTCGAACTCGACTTCGCCCGCTGGAAGCGGATCCAGGAGATCAACCTCGACTCGCAGTTCCTCATAACCAAGGCCGTCATCGGCTCCATGCGGGACAACGGATGGGGCCGGATCGTGAACCTGGCCTCCAACTCACTCGGCCTCGCCGTGCCGAACATGGTCCCCTACATGGCCAGCAAGGGCGCCGTCATCGGCTTCACCCGCGCCCTCGCCAGCGACCTGGCCCCGTACGGCATCACCGTCAACGCGATCTCCCCGACCGCCTCGCGCACCCCGGGCGGCGAGCATTTCATCGGTGAGGACACGCTGACGATGGTGGCCGGCATGCAGGCCATCAAGCGGGTCGGCACCGCCGCCGACATCGTCGGCGTCGCCTGCTTCCTGTCCAGCGAGGACAGCTCCTTCGTGACCGGCCAGACGATCGTCGCCGACGGCGGCCTGGTCCGCGTCTGACGGCGCGACGGCATGGGGACCGGCTCGGCACCGCCGAGCCGGTCCCCGTCGTGCTTCGGGCGGCTACAGGGTGCCCGTGGCGCTTCGGGCGGCCACAGAGTGCCCACGGCTCTCCGGGCGGCTACAGGGTGCCCACGGCTCTCCGGGCGGCCACAAAGTGCCCGCGGCGCCGGAGCCCGAAGCCGTCCGCCGCGCGGACGGGCGTCCCACACCGGGCCGACACGCTTCCCCGTCGCCTTCGCGGGGTTCCACCCGGCCGCTCCCCGTGCAACGGTGATGGACGCCTCCGGAGCGGTACCCGCAGCGCGGGAGGCGCCGGTGCGCCGACGTCGTCCCACCGGGAGTGCCGGCGTGGCGCGGGAGGGCGGGCGCCGGCCCGGCCGGCACGGCACGGCACGCGGCCCGTTCTGCGCCCATGTCATCGCCCTCGTCCACGTCAGGAACCCCGCCCGCGCGCGACCCGGTCGAGGACGCCGTGACGGACCACCGGGCATCCCCTGCTTCCCGGCACATCGAGTCCGCGACCGCGGTCGGGCCGCGTCTGCGGGCGGCCGGCCCGGCGGGCGGCGTGCCCGCGCCGGGCCGCCCGCCCGGCGTGGCGACGATCAGCGCGGAAGCCGGGCCCCGGGCGGCCTTCCCCTCGCCCGGGGCCCGGCGGCGAGCGTGGCGGCCGGCTCGGGCGTGCGCCGGGCAGGCGGCCGGAGAAGACCCGCGGACGTCAGTCCAGAAGCGAGGCGAGGCCCCGCAGGGCGATCTGCTCGTTGGTGTCCAGGTGGATCAGTGTGGCGTGAGCGGCACTGCCGGGATCGCGCTCCATCATCGAGGCGAGCAGGTGGGCGTGGGCGGCCTCGCGGCGCCGGGGCTCGTCCGGATCGCTGTCGCGGCTGCCGAAGGCCAGCCGTACGTACCGCTCGGCCGCGTGCCGGAGCGTGTCGAGGATGCGCAGGTCCCAGTCGGTGGCCGCGGGGCGCAGCAGGCCCAGGTGGAACTCGTGGTGGACCTCGTATATCTCGTCGAGTCCCAGCGTCGCGTCGCCGAAGACCGCCAGCTGCTCCGCGAGCCGGTCGTGGTCGCGCTTGGTCAGGAGCAGGGACGCCCGCCCGGCGATCTCCGGCTCGATCTGCCGGCGCATACGGTAGATGCCGCGCAGATCCTCGCGGCTGAGCGGCGCGACCGTCGCGCTCTTGCCACGGGTGGCGACGACCAGCCCCTGTCCCTCCAGTCGGCGCAGGGCCTCGCGCACCGGGACGACACTGACGCCGAGGTCGCCGGCGATTTCCCGGAGGGACAGCTCCTGAGCGGGGCGGAGGTCGCCGGCGAGGATCGACCGCCGCATCTCGTTCGTCACCTGATCGGCGACCGACAGGGGTTTCACGCGGCGCACGCCGACCGCGCTTACGTCAGCCATGATGGGCCCTCCCTCTGGGTTGTTTCCGCAGCATTCTCAAGAGGTGCTGTTATAACAGATAAAAGATCCGCCACCGTCGTCCGAAAGACATTTTACGAAGGCGACTCAATGGAGTTATCGCGCCGAAGTCACCGGCGCCCCGGACCGGCCGACCCACTGCCGCAGGGCCTTGATCAGCACGTTCGTCCGCGAAAAGCATGTTCCTGGTGGCCACCGTAGCGCCGGCCACCGGGCCGGACCTAGACACAACCCCATCTTAATTTTCTCTTCAACCCCCGTCCGTTATTACATGGGGCTTGCGCATTCTCCTGGTCAGATGGTGTGCTCTTCGTCGGCAAGCGCTCGTCCGGCGCCCCATTCCAGCCGTTTACCGCGCTTCGCCCGAACCCGGCTCGCTCTCATGAGGAGAGTCGCAGCAAGTGTGCCCTTAATGCCGGGTTCGACATGCCGGTATCTCGTTATCTGTGATCACACCTTCGATACCGGCCCTACACCACTCACTTCGAACGAAAGGTGAGCCGCATGTCCGCTCTGCACGACACCACCGTGGCGCTCCCTCCCGGCCTCACGGTGTGCGACGTGGCGATCGTCGGCTACGGTCCGGTCGGGATGACCTGCGCCGCCCTTCTGGCGCAGGCCGGGCTGGACGTCATCGTGGTCGAGCAGCACCCCCAGCGCTACGCGCACTCCCGGGCCGGCCATCTCGACGGCGAGACCATGCGCACCTTCCAGCGTCTCGGGATCGCCGAGCGGATCGAGCTCATAGCCCGCCCCATGCTCTGCTGGCAGCTGGTGACGGCCGAGCGGGAACAGCTGGCCACCATCCGGCTCGGTGAGAGCGGTTCGGGCTGGAAGGCGGACTACCTGTCCCATCAGCCCGAGCTGGAGGCCATCATCGACTCCCGCGTCCTGGAACTGGGCGGGCGCGTGATCATGGGGATGACGGCGGAGCAGGTGAGCCAGGACGCCGACGGAGTGCGGCTGACCGTCCGGCCCACCGCCGACCCGGAGGCCGGGACGCGCACGATCCAGGCCTCCTACCTCATCGGCGCCGACGGCGCGCGCAGCTTCGTCCGCACCACCCTGGGGATCAGGCGTGAGGACCTGGGCTTCTCCGCGAACGACGAGTTGGTGATCGACTTCGAACACCACGACCCCGACCGTGACCTGCCGCAACTGCCCGACGTGTACCAGGTCCTCGATCCCGCCCGTCCCCAGCTCGCGGGCCGGTGGAGCGGCGGCCGCTGGTCGCGCTGGGAGTTCCACGCCGTCGGTGACGAGACCCGCGAGGACCTGGACAACGAGGAGACCTGCTGGAAGCTGCTCGCCACCTGGGGGATCACCCCGGAGCACGGGCGGATCGACCGGCGCGCGGTCTACCGGTTCGAAAGCACCCTCGCCGACCGCTGGCGGATCGGGCGCGTCTTCCTCATGGGCGACGCCGCGCACACGATGCCGCCCTTCATGGGCCAGGGCATGCTCTCCGGCGTCCGGGACGCGGTGAACCTGTCCTGGAAGCTGGCCGCCGTCTTCGCCGGTGAGGCCGAGGAGACGCTGCTGGACACCTACCAGGCCGAACGGGCGCCGCATGTGCGCGCGCTCATCGACGCCTCCGTGGCGGTCGCGGAGACCGCCCTCCTCACCGATCCGGAGCGGGCTCGGCTCCGGGACGACGCCCTCCGCAGGGGCGAACTGCCCACGCCACCGCGCTTCCCCCGGCTCGGTGCCGGCATCGTCCGCCCCGAGACGGCGGAGGGGGCGGTCGAGTCGGACGGCCGGCCCTCGCCCCAGGCCCGGGTCGCGTTCGGTACCCGCGTCGACCGGCTCGACCAGTTCCTCACGCCCGGCTGGACCCTGGTGTCGCGGCACGCGGTCCCCGAAGAGCTCTTCGACGCGCGGCAGCGGCGCCTGCTCGAAGAACTGGACGTCACGTTCGTCCACGTCACCCCGGGGGACGTACCCGACGCCTACCTGGACATCGACGGCGAGTACGACCTCTGGTTCCGCCAGAACGGACAGAAGGCGTTCCTCCAGCGCCCCGACGGATACGTCTTCGGCGGCGTACCCTCGGTCGACCAGGTGCCCGCCCTCCTGGACCTGCTGGTCGACCGGCTGGTCGAGCACGGCTGGTCCAAGCCGCAGCTCGGCGTCGCGGCCTGACGCCGCAGGGGTCCGTACCGACGTCCCGGCCCACCCGGCGGCGGGACTCTCTCCACCCCGGCTCACCCGCCCCGTCCTCGGGGGCATGACGCCCCTCTCCCGCACCCGGTCCGCACCCGCCGGCCCGACGCGCCTCCAAGAACGCCACACCCGAACGGCGCCACCCGCCCGGGGGCGGACAGGACCTCCCCGGCACGGCCGACACCGCCGAGCCCGTCGTCATCACCGCTCCGCCCGGGCCGCCATGCGGCCCCCGTCCGCCGGACTCGCACCACACCGCGAGACCGCCACCCCGGGAAAGACAGACCCCTCGGCGCGCTTCAGGGCCGATGTCCCCGCGAACCCGGCGGTTCCGGCCCTGCGAGACCCCCGCGGACGCCGCCCACCCCCGGCAACCGCACCGGGACCGACGTCCCACCCGTCACACGGCCACAGCACACGTGGTGCCGTGCCGCGTCACCTGCTCCCTTCTCCACACTCCCTCGCTGTCCCCAGCCGTCCCGTGCTCGATGAGGAGTACAGATGCATCCGTCGAAACACCGCAGCCCCTGGCTGGTCGTCATCGGTTCCGGTCTCGCCCAGACCGTGGCCTTCGGCCCGCTGCTGCTCAACACCTTCGGCCTTTTCCTGCTGCCCATCACCGACGAGACCGGCTGGAGCCGGTCCACGGCATCGATCGCGTTCACCTGCGCCGCCGTCGGCATCGCGTCGGGCACCCCGCTCGCCGGCCGGTTGCTCGACCGCTTCGCGTTCCGCCTCGTCCTCATCCCCGCCTGGATCCTGTACGCCGTCGCGGTCGCGTCCATCGCCGTCGTACCCCGCGATGTGCCGGTGTTCTACCTGCCGTTCTTCTTGGCGGGCTTCTTCGCCGGCGGCACCTGGCTGCCCCTCACCAAGGTGGTGCTGGGCTGGTTCGACAACAAGCGGGGAACGGCCATCGGGCTGATGGCGGCGATCGGTGCCGTGGGCACCGTCCTGACCCCCATCCTGGCGCGTTTCCTGATCGACGCGGTCGGCTGGCGGCAGGCGTACGCCTGGATGGCCCTGGTGGCCGTGGCCGTCTCCCTGACGATGATCCTCACCCTGGTACGGGTCCGAGGCGAACGCAGCGTCCGCGGCCGTCTGGTTCGCGATCCCGCCGACGCACAGCGGCAGGGAAGCCTCTCCCTGCCCGGCCTCAGCGTGCGGGAGGCACTCGCCGGCCGTCACTTCTGGATGATCGCCGTGGTCCTCTGCGTCAGCGGGATGGCCGTGATCGGCATCCAGGTGAACGTCGCGCCCATGATGACGGACGAGGGCCTCACCGACGGCCAGGTCACCTCCCTGCTGAGCATCTACGCGCTGGCCTCGCTGGCCGGCAGGATCGGCACGGGCGTCCTGCTCGACCGTGTCCAGGCCAGGTACCTGGCCGCCGTCGTGCTGCTCACCCCGGTGGCCGGCATGTTCCTCCTCCAGCCGTCCTTCGCCAGCTCGGCGGTCGGCATGGCTCTGGTCGGAGTGGCCTTCGGTATGGAGATCGACCTGCTGGCGTTCCTCGTCAGCCGCTATCTGGGGATGCGCTGGTTCGGCAGCCTGCTGGGCATGGTCCACTGCGCCGTCCTGCTCTCCTCCGCCTTCGGTCCTCTGATCATCGAAGTCGGCCGCGAGGCGGTCGGGGACTACCGCGCCCTGTTCCCCTACCTCTCCGCCGCGTTGGTGCTGTGCTCGGTGACGGCACTGTGCCTCGGCCCGTACCGCTATCCCGCCATCGACGGCTTCGACCAGGCCGCGGCCGCGGAGGCGCCGGTCCCCGCGCCGCCGGCCGACACCCCTCAGGACCAGCCCGCTCCCGTCTCCGCGCCTTCGCCCGGAGCCGACTCCCGGTGACCTGTGAGCCGCGGCCCCCCACCGGCCGCGGCGACGCCGCGCGGGATCCCGCCCGCGCGGCGGCACGAAAGGAATTCCCCGCCCCGATGAACGCCGTCAGCGACATCACCCAGCTCGTGCTCAAGGAACGCCAGGGCCGCGACCGCGGCTGGTGGCAGCAGATGCACGACTCCTTCCACCCGGACTCGACCGTCACACTGAGCTGGTTCGACGGCACCGGGCCCGAGTTCACCGCCCGCTCGAAGGACATGTACGACAGCGGCCTGCGTCCCCTGCACCGCCTGCGCCCGCCGGTCGTGCACGTGGACGGGAACCGTGCCGTCGTGGAGCTGCCCGCCGCCGTCTCCGCGAACTTCCTGATCGACGGGGTCGAAGCGCAGGTGGTCTCGCACGCCCGGCTGCTGTACCGGGCGGAGGACCGCGGCACCGGCTGGCGCATCCAGTCCCTGGACTCCGTCTACGAGCAGGACACGCTCGCCCCGGTCGTGCCCGGCACCACTCTGGTCATCGACCAGGACCTCCTGGCGACGTTCCGCAAGCCCTACCGCTTCCTGGCCTACCACATCACACTGGACCAGCGGGACGTCCGCGACGACCTCTACGCCGACGACCGGCCGGACGAGGTCGACGCCCTCTACCGGCGTCTGTTCACCTGGCTGCGCGCCCCCCGCTGACTCCCCCGGCCCCGGCCGGTCCGCCGGGCGGCCGCTCCCCGACGGCCTGCGTGACCTACTCGACCACTCGATCACTCGATCACTCGGCCTACTCGACGAAAAGACGACAGCAGATGGCGACCAGCGAGAACCCGCCCGATTCCCTCCCGACCAACTGGGGCCGGTGGGGCGAGAACGACGAGAAGGGAACGTTGCACCACATCACGGCCGCGGCACGCCTCCGCGGTGTGACCGAAGCCCGCGAGGGCAGGGTCGTCCCCCTGGGCCGCCCGGTGTCCCCCGTCCTGCTGTCCGGAGGCGGTCCCACCGCGCACGGCTCGGCCGCCATGCCGTCGCCGGTCCTCCAGGTGGTGAACACCGGTGTGCCGGCCAAGGCCGTCACCGACGTCCTGGTGCTCAACACCCACCACGTCGGCATGACACACATCGACGCGGTCGCGCACATCCCGTTCGACGGCCATGTCTATCCGGGAGTGCCGCTGGCCGAGGCGGTGGCGGGCGGAACCGTCCGGCACGGTGGCACCGGCGCGTTCACCGACGGGATCCTGACGCGCGGGGTCCTGCTCGACCTGGCGCCGGGCGACCGGCTCTCCCCGGGTCACCAGGTGACCGGGCGCGACCTGACGGACGCCGAGACCCGGGCCGGTGTCCGCGTCGAGCCGGGGGACGCCCTGGTGGTCCGCGCGGGCTGGTCACAGCTCAATGATCCCAGCGGGTCGTTGCCCGCCGTCTCCCTGGACGCCGTCGCATGGATGGCGGAGCGGGAGGTGGGCCTGTACGCCGGAGACATCGGCGACCGCCCGCCCGCGCCGGGCACGCCGCTTCCCCTTCACCAGGTGGCACTCGCACGACTCGGCATGCCGATCATCGACTGCGCGGAGGTCACCGACCTGGCCGACACCTGTCGGCGACTCGGCCGCTTCTCCTTCCTGTTCGTGGCCGCGGTACCGGCCATCCAGGGGGCGAGCGGGCTGCCCGTCAACCCGCTGGCCGTCTTCTGAGGCGCCGGAACACCGGACGGCGCTGTCACACCCAGCTTTCGAGAACCTCCCCGAAGAAAGGCCAGAACGATGCAGCAGTCACCCGTCGCGGCTCACGCCGACGATGCCGCCCTCGTCTCCCAGATCGTGCTGCTGGAGCGGCAGGGCCGTGACCGCGGATGGTGGGACCAGATGACCGACGCCTTCTGGCCTGACTCGGTCGTGCAGCTCAGCGCCTATCACGGTGACGGACCGGGATTCGTGGCGCACTCCCGGCGCCTGTTCGGGCGCGGCAGCCGACCGGTGCACCAGATGTTCGCGCCCGCCGTGCGGGTGCGCGGTGACAGGGCCCACGTCGAGGTGGGCACCATGGCCTGGTCGACCATGGACGTCGACGGCGTACGGGCCAACTTCCACACGTTCATGCGGCTCAACTACCGGTGCGAACGCCGCGCCGGCGAGTGGCGCATCCTCCGCCTGGACGTCGTCTACCAGTCCTCCTCGATCTCCCCGGCCGCCCCCGGCACACCGCTCGTGATCCCCGCCGGGGAACTGGCCCCGTACCGGCCCTCCTACGACGTGCTGGCCTGGCACCTGGCCCACCTCGGCGTCCCGGTCAGCGACGACGAACTCGGCGACGACCGTCCGGAGGAGCTCGACACCTTCTACGACGAGACCAACCGGTGGTTGAACGGCTGAGTCCGTACCGGGGTGACGGCGGCTCCCGGCGCCCTCCCGCCCGTTCCGGTCCGCCGAGGACGTCCGGGACCGCCGGGAGGGTTCCGTGGACCACCGCGCACGGCGTCCCCGACCTGTGCGAATGCGACACTGGCCGGCGAACGGCGGGAACGCGGCACCGCGCGGGGTGCGGTGCGCGGACCCCTGGGCGACGGACCACGGAGGCGAAGGATGGACGAGGCACGGGCGCGCGACGTACTGGCCGCGGCGGGGGTGCTGTCCGGTCCGGCACGGGACGCGCGGCTCCTCGCCCTGGGCGAGAACGCGGTGTTCGCCGCCGGTGACCTGGTCGTGAAGGTGGGCCGCGACGCCGAACTCCTCGACCGGGCGCGCCGGGAGCTGGCCGTCGCGCTGTGGCTGGCGGACACCGGCGTGCCCGCGGTCCGCGCGGCCGGGCCGGACGCCCTGCTCGTCGAGGGGCACCCGGTGACCGTCTGGCACCGGCTGCCCGATCCCGTACGGCCCGCCGAGCCGCGGGATCTGGCCGGACTGCTGCGGCTCGTCCACGCACTGCCCTCCCCCTCCTTCGACCTGCCGTCCCGCGATCTGCTGGGCGGTGTGGAACGCTGGCTGCGGCTCGCCGGCGACGCGATCGACCCCGCGGACGCGGCGTATCTGCGCGAGCGGCGTGACGGGTTCACGTCGGCCGCCGCCGCGCTCACCCCGCATCTGACGCCCGGACCGGTCCACGGCGACGCGCTGCCCCGCAATGTGCACGTCGGCCCCGACGGGCCGGTCCTGGTCGACCTGGAGACCTTCGCCACCGACCTGCGCGAGCACGACCTGGTGGTGCTCGCCCTCTCCCGCGACCGCTACGGGCTGCCCGCCGAGGCCTACGACTCCTTCACCGAGGCCTACGGCTGGGACGTGCGCGCATGGAAGGGGTGTGCGGTGCTGCGCGGGGCGCGCGAGACGGCCAGTTGCGCCTGGGTTGCCCAGCACGCGCCGGGCAATCCCCGGGCGCTGGCCGAGTTCGAGCGCCGCGTCGCCTCGCTGCGGGACGGGGACCCGGCCGTGCGCTGGTATCCGTTCTGAGCCGCGCTGAGCCGCGATGGAGGGCAGCCGGAGTACGCCGGAAACAGGCAACAGGACCACAGGGCGCGTGATCTGACGCTTTGATCGTGCTCACCCCGCGCAGGGGTAAGACCCGTCGGCAGTCCGCGCTGGGCCTGGAGGCGGGGATCCTCAAGCGGCTGCCGGAGTGGAGCCCGCTGGACGTGCTCGCCCGGACCGCGTACTGGATCCAGTGGTGGCGGCGAAGTACATGCACGTCGACCCGCTGTTCGGCGACCCTGAGACGAGAACCTCTGTTGGTGCGCCGATCCCAGGGTCAGTGGATGTGTTGCGTAGGCGTCGCGGTGTGTTGTGTCCTGGTCATGGCCTTGTTCGTACGGTCCTTCCCCGGGAGCAGAAGCAGGAGGCAGCCGAGCAGCGATGCGGCGGCGAAAGCGAAGCACCCCCATAGGCTGTACGGGCCGGTCCAGAAGGTGCCGGGGGCGGTGCTCTGGATGCCCGTCACTGCTGCGACTCCGATGGCCCCGCCTGCCTGTTGGCAGGTGACCAGGAAGCCGGACGCGGTGCCCTGGTCGTCGAGGGATGCGGCCGCGCTGGCGAGCATGACCGCTGCCGGGTAGGCGATGGCGATGCCCGTGCCGACCAGCAGGGCCGCGGGCAGCAGATGTGTGGTGTAGCCGCCTTGCTCCACGGTGGTGTACATCAGCTGCCCGGCGGTGATGACGGTGAGTCCGGCAAGCAGTAGCCGAGGCGCGGGTCTGCGGTTGGCCATGCGGGCAGCCGGCGTGGAGAGAAGGCCCACGGCGAGTCCCTGCGGCAGGAAGGCCAGTCCGGCTGTCAGCGCGGAGTATCCCTGCTGCTCCTGCAGATCGGTTGCCACCAGGAACATGGCACCTGTGATTGCCGCGAAGGCACCTGCGAGCGCGAGACATGCCGCTGCCATACGGCGGTTGGTGACGAGAGAGAGTGGCAGCAGCGGCACAGTGGCCTTGGCCTGGAGTAGGAGGAACGTGAGGATCCCCGCCGATCCCACGGCTGCGATCAGCGCGATCTCGGCGAGGGAGCCGGTGCCGACGCGCCCCACGGCGTACACGACGGCGATGAGCCCGCCGGTGACCAGCAGGGCGGGCAGCCAGGGGATACGGTTCCTCGGCGTTCCTGTGTCGCTCTCGCGTTCGAGTACACGCCCGCCGGTGATCAGAACCACCAGGCTCAAGGGGACGTAGAGGAGGAAGGCCCCGCGCCAGCCGACTCCTTGGGTCAGGAGGCCGCCGATGACGACGCCCAGCGAGAAGCCCGCCGCGCCCATGGCGCTGAAGACTCCGAGCGCTCGGTTGCGCGCGGCTCCTTCCGGGAACCCTCGGACGATCAGGGCGACAGCCGCGGGTGCGGTGATCGCGGCGCCGACTCCCTGGATCGCCCGGGCCGTGATGAGCAGGACCGCCTCTTGGGACAGTGCCGCGCCGAGCGACCCGGCGCCGAAGATTCCCACGCCGGTCAGGAACATCCGCCGGTGTCCCCACTGGTCCGCGCATTTGCCTCCGACCAGGAGCAGTGCCGCGTACATGGTGAGAAACGAACTCGCGACCAGCTGGAGTTGGTCGGGGCGCAGGTCGAGTGCGTGCTGGATACCGGCCAGCTGCACATTGATACTGGACAGGCTCATCCCCTCGAAGAGGATGGCGGTGCACAGCACCAGCAGTTTGGTCCATGCGTGCCCGTCGAACCGGAAGTCGTCCGTGGCTGCCTGAGAAGTGGTCGTCACTGACGCTCCTTGGAGTCGAGGGAGGACGCTCCGCCGCGCTCGGGTGACTGAGCCCGGGCGATCCAGTAGGCCCTCCGCAGATCGTCACCGTCGTACTGATAGCGGGCGAGTCTGCGAAGGGCGTCATCGGCGTTCACGGCCACGGTGTGTTTCAGCTCCCGGAACAGGGGGATGTCCGACCCGGAGTCTCCATAGGCGGTGCAGGAGTCCCGGCCGAGCCCCAGCGCCGTACGGACTCGGTCCACGGCCGTGACCTTGTCCGCGGGCGTGAGAATCCCCTTGGGATCGAGCGCGGTGCGAAACGGCAGTGAAGGAAAGCCGGAGGCCACCACCTCGTCGACGCCGTAAGCCCTCAGCCGGTCCGCGAAGAAGTCCGGGGACATGGTCACCACGATCGACCGCTCACCGCGTCGGCGGATGTCCGCAAGTACCTCCCGCAGTCCGCCGATCCAGGGCGCCTGTGCGAAGACGTCCGCCGCGAGCTCGGGGGTCAGCTCCCGCCACAATCGGCAGATCTCCGCCGCGAAACCACGGGTATCGACTGCGCCGAGTGCGAAGTCCGCCTCCAGCCGGATCAGGTCGGGCAGACAGCCCAGACGGCGTGCTATTTCCAGGCTCGCCGTGGTGCCACGCAGCAAGGTGCCGTCCATGTCGAAGACGTGGAGGCGGCTCATTGTCCTTCCCCCAGAAGGGTCACGGCGTCTGCCGTGGCATACACCGTCCATCCGTCGGGTACGGGCTTCGCCTGCCAGGCGGCGAGCAGAGCCGCGCTCGCGGGGAACAGCGGCACGGGAAGCTCCTCGGGCCGGGCCCACACCCAGCGGTCGAAGACCTCGGGCTCTGGGGTGGCCGCCACGGCACCCACGTCCGCCGACCGCGCCACCACACCTGCGGTCACCTGGGTCCGGTCCGCGTCAGTGTGGAGCACGACGGCGAACACCCGCGCCCCTGTGACCTCCCGGATGCCGCTCTCCTCGGCGATCTCCCGTAGGGCGGCGGTCTCGAAAGCCTCGCCCGCCTCGACATGCCCACCGGGCAGGCACCAGGACGCGGTCTCTCCTGGCTTGATCCGGTGGCCCATCAGCACGGCGCCGTCGGACCGCACCACGATGGCCCCGACACCAACCACCGGCTCACGGCGCTTCATGGGCGTGCCCGTCATCGCAGCGCTTCCAGTTCCAGCAGCGCGGAGCCGGCCGCATAATGGCCGCTGATCATTGCCGCGACTATGCCGCGGAACAGCCCGCACGCGTCACCGGCCACCCAGGCGGGGGTGTCGAGAAGCCGGAGGTCACCGTCCACCTTCGGATACCAGCCGACGCCTTCCAGGGTGGGGCCGATCAGCTGTGTGCCGTTGTCCCTGATGGCGGGGTACGCAGCCGCGAGCCGGGACAGACCACGCACCATGATCTCGCGCAGCTCCGGCCCATAGACACCGTCGAAGGCGGCAACCGTTTCCGGCTCGCCGTCCAGGAGTGCGTCCAGGGACAAGTTGAAGTAGGACTCCTCCTTGGCCATCGCGGCGAGCGCGAGTGCCATGGCCCGTGCCGCCACCGCCTCATCCAGGATGCGGGTGTTGAAGCCCACGTTGGACCGGCCAGTTGACGGGCAGTCCGAGCGGCCGGACACGGTCCACAAACCCTGGGTCTCGGTCAGTGCCGCCTCGCCGTCACGGCAGGCGCAGAACGTACGCCACTCCACACTGCCGTCCTGCTCGCGGAATCGCAGCTTCGGGTCGAGTTGCTTCATGTCTTTGAAGAATGCCTTGTCGGCCGGCTGCTCGATACGGAACCCGACCTCCAGGCGGCGGAACGACCGCTCCTTCGTGAGGGTGCGCAGGCCCAGGGGGCCGAATCTGCCGCTGGCCAGGACGAGACGCCGGGCGAGCACCTGCGATTCCTGTCCCTTGGAGTCGCACAGCGTCAGCCGGAACACATCGGTGGCGGGCTCGTGCTCGGCCCTCAGTACCTCGGTCTCGCTGAGTACCGTGGCGTCCGTGGCGGCGACCATGTCGGCGGTGAGCCGCAGGCGTGCCTCCAACGAGAGGTAGTCCGAGGGGTATTCCTTGAGGATCCACTCACCGCTGCCCACCGTGTAGGCCGTGGGATCGGACGGGAACGGAGGGGTGTCCAGGCCGTAGGAGCCGAGCAGTTCGCAGGTCCAGTCGTATGCGGCCCGCAGATCGGCGGGACGGGGCAGTGTCCATAATTCGCTGGCCGAGGGGAAGAACGAGAACTTGCCGTCCGAGAAGAGCCCGGCCCCGCCATGCCCACGCGTCATATCGACCGCGGCATGCCGGTCTCGCTCGGCGACGGGTTTTCCCCCGTCGACGAGCGCGATGCTGTAGGGCGATCCAGCTAGCCGCTGGGCGGCGGCGAGTCCGGCGGGACCGGCACCGATAATGACGAGGTCGAAGGTGCTCATCATGCTCACTCCAAGCAGGCAGGACTGGTCACTGCCGGGCAGGTTGAGCGCCGGGCAGCGTCTTTGATGTAGAGGTCTTTCAGGAGGAAGACGCCGACAGCGCGGCTGAGGGAAGACGCACCTCGTGGATGTCGCCGAGGTTGCGGTGCCGCTCGGCGTAGTCGATGCCGTAGCCCGCGACCCAGTGCTCGGTGATGTCGAACCCGACGTACCGGGGCTCCACCGGCTTCGCGACGGCATGCGGCTTGCGCAGCAGCACGCAACAGTTCACCGAGGCGGGAGCCCGCTCCCGCAACCGTGCCATGAGCCACGACAGCGTGGTGCCGGTGTCCAGGATGTCCTCGACGATCAGGACGTCGCGTCCGGTCAGTTCTTCGCCGATGTCCTTGAGCAGCCGGGGCGTTCCCGCTGTGCTGCCCCGCCCGTATGTGGATACTGCGGCCCAGTCCATGACGACCGGCAGGTCTATGGCCCGAGCCAGGTCGACCGTGAAGGTAGCCGCCCCCTTGAGCACGCCGATGATCACAAGGTCCCGGCCTTGGTAGTCCCGGGTGATCTCGGTGCCGAGTCGCCGGACACGATTCGCTATCTGCTGGCTCGTTAATATCACGCGAGTGAGTTCCCCGTGGGCAGTCACGCCCTACCCCCTCTGTCGTTTGCTGAGCTTCCACTTTCTCGGGCAGGCTCAACGCGCCCGTTGCGTCCAGTCGTACGTCAGCGCGCAACAGGCACAACAGATCGTCAACTTACACGAGGTGCGGAAGCAGCGCAGTAAACGCCGGATTCACTGCGGCAGGGCCGACGCGCTCCGTCGCACCCCGGCGATGACCTTCGCGGAGAGCACCCGACTGCTCGCCAATCCGCTCGCGCCAGGCCCGAGGTCGTCGACAAGCTGGAGGGGTGGACGCTGCACCGACTCCGGCACAGTGCGCTCACCCACGACGCAGAGGACGGCACGTCCACCGATGTGGCCGGCTCGCTCCCGCCGCGCCTCCGTACGCTCCCTGGAACGGTACGCACGGCCAGGTGTCGGCGCGGTTGCTCGGCACGTCGCCTCCCGCGCCCCGGCCGCCCGCCGCAAAGCACCGCTGACCAGCAGACCGCGCCTGTTGCCTGTTTCTGACGCACTCCGGTCGGCCTCCCAAGATGAGGCACGGACGTGCTTTTCGAGGCACTCCGAGCGCTCCGATCCGCCGGCCGCCGCGGGGCGCGGCCCGGACGGGGATCGGCGGCGGGGCCCGCCGGGACCCGCCGGGCTCAGACCCTCTCGCCGGCCGGCTCGCGCAGCGGCCACACCCCGTCCACCACGGCGGTGGCGTCGCCCTTGCGGCGCAGGAAGCTCTGGAAGTCCGCCGCCCACTCGGCGTACCACTCGACCTGGCGGCGGTGCAGCTCCGCCGGGCCGAGGGCCGCGATCTTGGGGTGGCGGCCGGCTATCGCGCAGGCCAGCCGGGCCGCGGCGAGCGCGTCGGCACCGGCGTCGTGGGCGCCGTCCAGGACGATGCCGTACTCCGTGCAGACCGCTTCGAGGTTGCGCTTGCCGCGCCGGTAGCGGTCGACCCGGCGGTCGATGGTGTACGGGTCGACGACCGGCGCCGGCTCCCGGCCGCCGAGGCGGTCGCGCAGCGACGGCAGTCCGTGCCGCCGCAGTTCCGCGGAGAGCAGGGTGAGGTCGAAGGCCGCGTTGTAGGCGACGACCGGGACGCCCGCCTGCCAGTACGTCACCAGCACGTCCGCGATGGCGTCCGCGACCTGGTCGGCCGGGCGGCCCTCGGCGGTCGCGCGTTCGTTGCTGATCCCGTGGACCGCCACCGCGTCCGCCGGGATCTCCACTCCCGGGTCCGCCAGCCATTCCCGGCGTCCGAGCGGCTGTCCGCCCCTGACCTCTATCACGGCTCCCGTGACGATGCGCGCCGCACGCGGATCGGTCCCGGTCGTCTCCAGGTCGAAGCCGATCAGCAGCTCCTGGTGCCAGCCCATGGGCGGCCCCCCTTCTTGGTGGTGCTTTCCCCCAGTGGTCTCCACGATCGCATGCGGCACTGACAATCAGAGGAGAGCGTTCCGCTCGGGGCGCCCGGCGATGGCGGGTCAGGTGACGTCATTTCAGGACACAGGCCGCGAATCCACCCATGCAGCCTCGAACTCCTCCCGGTACGTTCCGAAGAGCCCGCTTTCGTCCATTTCATCCGACTTGACCACTCGGCTGCCGTTGCGCAGCACCAGCACCGGCGCCTCCATGCCCCGGGTGCGGCGCAGATAGGACTGCACGACCGCGATGCCGTCGGAGCCGTCGCCGTCCACCAGGTAGGCGGTGAAGCGGGGCGTCTCGTCGTAGACCTGGATCTCGAAGGCGCCCGGGTCCCGCAGCCGGGCGCGCACCCGGCGCATGTGCAGGATGTTCGTCTCCACCGCCCGGCTCAGCTCACCGCGCTTGATGCCGAGCTCGCGCTCGCGCCGCTTCACCGCGCTGGAGGCCGGGTTGAGGAAGAGCAGCCGGACCCGGCAGCCGCCCTCGGCCAGGCGCAGCAGGCGGCGCCCGGAGAAGTTCTGCACCAGCAGGTTCAGGCCGATACCGATGGCGTCCAGGCGGCGGGCGCCGCCGAAGATGTCCTCGGCGGGGAACTGGCGCATCAGCCGCACCCGGTCGGAGTGCACCGCGACCACGTCCGCGTAGCGGTCGCCGACCAGGTCCTCGACCGCGTCGACCGGCAGCCGGCGCGCCGAGGGCACGTCCCCGCCCGCGCCCAGGGTCTCCAGCAGCCGGGCCGAGGCCCGCTCGGCCTGGCTGAGCACGGCCTCGGACAGGGCCCGGTTGCGGGAGACGACGTTCCGGGTGACCTCCAGCTCGTCGAGCGCGAGTTCGACGTCGCGCCGCTCGTCGACGTACGGCTCGAAGCACGGCCAGTGCTGCACCATCAGCTCGCGCAGCTGCGGCAGGGTGAGGAAGCTGAGGACGTTGTCGTCGGCGGGGTCGAGCAGATAGCCCTTGCGGCGGCTGACCTCCCGGACGGCGGCCGCGCGCTGGACCCACTCCTGACCGGCCGGGCCGGCCGCGGCGACCACCCAGTCGTCGCCGTGGACGGGTTCGTAGACGGGCCGCAGGACCGCTGCCACGACCGCACGCAGCCGCTGTTCGACGAGATTCAGCCAGATGTACGCGCGGCCGGCGCGCTGGGCGCGGGTGCGCACCTCGTGCCAGGCGTCGGCGTCCCACTCCAGCTCCGGGCCGATCGAGTGGGTCTCCATCGGTCTGGCCAGGGACACCGTGCGGGGCGGGACGTCTGCGGAGGTTCCCTCGTGACCCTCGTCACCAGGGGGCAGCTCCAGCCCTCCCGAGCCCACCCGCGCACCGCCTTCCGCTCCCCCGAGCACTCCGTCCCAACGATCAAGGAAGGGTACTCCGGGAGCGGTCGGCGGTGCAGCCGGATGGGCAGGCTCGTCGGCCAACTTCCCTATTCCGGGCGCCCCTTCCGACCGGCCGGCTCGGCCGGCGTGAGCGGATTCATGGCGGTGACGTCGCGCGGGGCCACGGACAGCCCCTGCCAGTGGACCGGCATGGGCCGCTGGTCCTCGTCCCGCACCACGTGGTGGTAGCCGATGTTGGCCCAGACCACGGGGTCCCTCGGCGTCCGGCCGTCGACCCATTCGTCGACGGACTTGCCGTGGCCCGCGCCGCAGTCGGGCAGGTTGTCTCCGGCGTACTGCTCGCACTGGGCGTACTCGGTGAAGTACACGTCGTGCCGGGTGCAGGCGCGGCCGGGGTACGTGGCCGGCGCCGGGCACGATCTCGTACGAACGCGCGGGCCCGTCCTTGTTCCTGCCGGTCGCGCCGACCACGCGCCACCAGGGCATGGTGCGGGCGTCGCCCGCGAGTTCCCTGGTGACCGGCGTGCGGACGGTCTTGCCGGCGGGCGCCGGGCGGCCGTTCGCGGGGGCGCTGACCGTGGAGTCGTACTGCTCGATCCTGGCCTTGGTGGAGCCGTCCAGGTGGAAGTGGAGCCGCCGGACAACGTTGCGGCTGTGGCTGGTGGCGTAGGCCTTGGCCTTTTGCCGATCGGCCGGCCGCGGCCGTCGCCGGCGTCGTGGTCGAAGGGCGACAGGGAGCCGGTGGCGCCGACGTTCGTGGTGATCGTGCCGTCGTCCTGGAAGCGCCACTCGGAGATGTACTCGTACCAGCCGACCTGGTTGACGGTGGGGACGAGCAGGTCCCTGCCCTGCTTCCGGAAGACCTTGCTCGCGGTCTCACCCTGCATACGGTAGGCGTGGCCACGCGAACGGGTGGTGACGCACAGTCCCTTGACGTCCGGGTGGGACGGATCCCAGGCCCGCGGGACCCGGACCGTCTTGATGGTGCCGCCGGGGCACTCGCCGGGCGCCAGGTCCTTCAGGCCCTGGCCGAAGCCCGCCTGGGTGAGGTCGTGGTACTCGTTCCTGCCGTCGTCGTACGGCGCATGGATCTGGCCGAGCCTGGCGGAGGCCAGCACCTCGACCGGGCGGGCCTCGCCCCGGCGGCTGGTAGCCGATGTGCTCCAGGACGAGACCGGCCTCCTGGTGGTGGCGCCAGCACATGCGCCAGGGTGGTGCCGGTGGAGCGCTTCTGCTCGATGCGGTAGGCGGCGCTGCACTCGGCGGCCGGGGCCGGAGCGGCCGGGGGCCGGGCGACCGGCGACCGCGACGGCGGCGCCGGCCACGACCTTGCCCGGGTGGCGGTGCACCATGTTGCGCACAATGTCCCCCCTGCTCCCCCTGGTCGTCATGGGAGTACGTGTCTGCCCCACCGCTTCGGCATACCTCGTATGCACTGGCCGACCGGTAAGAGGGCAGTAAGTCATGGGTGGTTCCCTCACTTTCGGGGAGACTCGGGGTCAAGGCGACCCCCACCGGCACGAGACACCTGGAAGAGTCGTATCCATGCAGGTCTGGCCTGGAGAGGCATATCCGCTCGGCGCCACGTACGACGGCGCCGGCACCAACTTCGCGGTCTTCACGGAGGCCGCGGACCGAGTAGAGCTGTGTCTGCTGCACGACGACGGCTCGGA
Organism: Streptomyces cinereospinus; assembly: GCF_042430725.1. NCBI lineage: Bacteria > Bacillati > Actinomycetota > Actinomycetes > Kitasatosporales > Streptomycetaceae > Streptomyces > Streptomyces cinereospinus. The sequence goes on from NZ_JBHMCY010000055.1 coordinate 19,563, forward strand.
GACGGCGGTGGAACTGCGGGAGAGCGACGCGTTCGTGCGGCACGCGTACCTCCCGGGCATCATGCCGGGGCAGCGGTACGGCTACCGCGTGCACGGCCCGTACGCGCCGGAGCGGGGGCTGCGCTGCAACTCGGCGAAGCTCCTGCTCGACCCCTACGCCCGCGCGATCAGCGGTTCGATCGTGTGGGGCGAGGAGGTGTACGGCTATCCGTTCGGCTCCCCGGGCCGGCGCAACGACCTGGACTCCGCACCGCACACCATGACGTCCGTCGTGGTGAACCCGTACTTCGACTGGGGCGACGACCGGCCGCCCCGCACCGAGTACCACGACACGGTGATCTACGAGGCCCATGTGAAGGGCCTGACCATGCGCCACCCGGGGCTGCCGGACGAGCTGCGCGGCACCTACGCCGCGCTCGCCCACCCGGCGGTCATCGAGCACCTCACCGGGCTCGGGGTCACCGCCCTGGAGCTCATGCCCGTACACCAGTTCGTCAACGACCACCGCCTGGTGGACATGGGCCTGAACAACTACTGGGGCTACAACACCATCGGCTTCTTCGCCCCGCACAACACCTACGCCTCCTGGGGCGACCGCGGGCAGCAGGTGCTGGAGTTCAAGTCGGCGGTGCGGGCGCTGCACGAGGCCGGCATCGAGGTGATCCTGGACGTGGTCTACAACCACACCGCCGAGGGCAACCACCTGGGCCCGACGCTGTCCTTCCGCGGCCTGGACAACCCGTCGTACTACCGCCTGGCGGACGATCCCCGGTACTACATGGACACCACCGGGACCGGGAACTCGCTGCTCATGCGGTCCCCGCACGTGCTCCAGCTGATCATGGACTCGCTGCGGTACTGGGTCACGGAGATGCACGTCGACGGCTTCCGGTTCGACCTCGCGGCCACCCTGGCCCGGCAGTTCCACGAGGTGGACCGGCTGTCGTCGTTCTTCGACCTGGTGCAGCAGGACCCCGTGGTGTCCCAGGTGAAGCTGATCGCCGAACCCTGGGACGTGGGCGAGGGCGGCTACCAGGTGGGCAACTTCCCGCCGCTGTGGACGGAGTGGAACGGCAAGTACCGCGACACGGTCCGCGACCTGTGGCGGGGCGAGCCGCGCACACGGGCGGAGTTCGCCTCCCGGCTGACCGGCTCCTCCGACCTGTACCAGCACGACGGGCGCCGGCCGCTGGCCTCGATCAACTTCGTGACCTGCCACGACGGCTTCACACTGCACGACCTGGTGGCGTACAACGAGAAGCACAACGAGGCCAACGGGGAGGACAACCGCGACGGCGAGAGCCACAACCGGTCCTGGAACTGCGGCGCGGAGGGCGAGACCGACGACCCGGACGTGCTGGCGCTGCGGGGCCGGCAGATGCGTAACTTCATCGCCACGCTGATGCTGTCCCAGGGCGTGCCGATGATCAGCCACGGCGACGAGTTCGCCCGCACCCAGCAGGGCAACAACAACGCCTACTGCCAGGACAGCGAACTGTCCTGGGTCCGGTGGCCCGAGGACGGCAGCGACCTGCTGGACTTCACGCGCGCGATGGTGTGGCTGCGCAAGGACCACCCCGTACTGCGCAGGCGGCGCTTCTTCCACGGGCGGCCGGTGGAGGGGACGCACGACGAACTGTCCGACATCGCCTGGTTCACCCCCGAGGGCAAGGGGATGACCCCGCGCGACTGGGAGTCGGCGCAGGCGTCGGCGCTCACGGTGTTCCTCAACGGCAACGCCATCTCCGAGCCGGGGCCGCGCGGGGAACGGATCACCGACGACTCGTTCCTGCTGATGTTCAACGCCTCGCCCAAGGCGCTGGACTTCGTGGTGCCGGTCAACCACGGACGGCAGTGGCAGGTCGTGGTCGACACCGCCCGGCCCGAGGGCGTGCCGCCGGGCACGGGCCCGAAGGTGGCGGCCGGGGACCGGCTGACGCTGGTCGACCGGAGCCTGACGGTGTTGCAGCGGCCCGCCTAGACGCGGGGCCGCTGCCGGTCACGCGCGCGCGGGAGGCGTGCTCGGCGCGTCCGGTGCGGTTCGCCGGGCGCGCCGCGCCGTGCCCGCCACGGCGGCGGCCGTCACTCCCCTGGCGGCGTACCGTCCAGGGCGCTGCCCCGGGGCGGGGCCGGGCCCGCCCCGCCCCGGGAGGAGCGGCGCGCCGACGCGCCGACCGCCGCTCGAAACCGGCCACGCGTGCGGGCGCACCCGCAGGCGGACGATGACACGAAACCCGGCGAGGCGGGTACGTAGCTCTCCATGACACCTGAGCGTCCTGACCCGGTGGTGCCCACGGCCACGTACCGGTTGCAGCTCCAGCCCGAGTTCCCGTTCGCGGCCGCGGCGGCGGCCGTGCCGTATCTGGCCTCGCTCGGCGTCTCGCACCTGCACCTGTCCCCCGTCCTGGAGGCCGTGCCGGGCTCGCTGCACGGCTACGACGTCGTGGACCACGCGCGCGTGCGCGCGGAACTGGGCGGCGAGGAAGGGCTGCGCGCGCTCGCGCACACCGCGCGCGGGCACGGCCTGGGACTGGTGCTGGACATCGTGCCGAACCACATGGCGATGGTGCCGCGGCACAACCGCGCCCTGTGGGAGGTGCTGCGCGAGGGCCCCAAGTCACCGTACGCGCGCTGGTTCGACATCGACTGGGAGGCGCAGGGCGGCCAGGTCCTGCTGCCGGTGCTCGGGCGTCCCCTCGGCACCGAGCTGGAGCACCTGAAGGCCGACGGTGACGTCCTGCGGTACCACGACCACGCGTTCCCGCTGCGCGAGGGCACCGAACGGCTGCCGCTGCCGCAGCTGCTGGACGCGCAGTGGTACCGCCCGGTGTGGTGGCGGCTGGCCCGCACCGAACTCAACTACCGGCGCTTCTTCAGCATCTCGGAGCTCATCGGGGTACGGGTGGAGGACCCCGAGGTGTTCGAGGCGACGCACGCCAAGATCCTTCAGCTGCTGCACGACGGGGTGGCCGACGGACTGCGCGTCGACCACCCCGACGGCCTCGCCGATCCCGGCGCCTACCTCCGGCGGCTGCACGAGGCGACCGGCGGCCGCTGGACGGTCGTGGAGAAGATCCTGTCCGACGGTGAGCGGTTGCCGGCCTCCTGGCCGGTCGCCGGCACCACGGGCTACGACGCCCTGCGGCACGTCGACGGCGTGTTCACGGATCCCGCGGGCGCCGGGGAACTGCTCGGGCAGTACCGCAGGTTCGCGGCCCCGCAGACCGACCGGGGCGGCCACTGGGAGGCGACGGCGCGGCGGGCGGCGTACCGCGTGCTGGAGCACGAGCTGGCCGCCGAGATGGACCGGCTGACCCGCTCGGCGAGCCGCCTGTGCGCGGCGTCGCCGGACCCTGCGCTGCGCGACCGCGCGCCCTGGGCGCTGCACACGGCGCTGCGGGAGCTGCTGGTGCGGCTGGAGGTCTACCGGCCCTACTCCGCCGCGGACGCGGCGGCCGTCGTCACGGAGGAGGCCGCGGCGGAGGCCAGGGCGGCCTTCGCGGTCCCCGAGGAGGCCGGCGCGGTCGACGTCGTGCGCGGGCTCGTGCTGGGCCGCTACGGCGACGCGCCCGGGCACCGGCGGTTCCGCGCCCGGTTCGCGCAGACCGCCTCGGCGCTGCGCGCGAAGTCCGTGGAGGACACGGCGTTCTACCGCTACGTGCCGCTGCTGTCGGCGACCGAGGTGGGCGGCAACCCGGGGGTCCCGGCCCTGGCCCCGGAGGAGTTCCACGCGTACTGCGCGCGCGTGCAGCGCGACTGGCCGCTCACCGGGACCGTCGTGTCGACGCACGACACCAAGCGCAGCGCGGACGTGCGGGCGGCGCTGACCGTGCTCACCGAGTGCCCGCGGCGCTGGGCGGACGTGCTGACCGAGGTGACCCGCACGGGCGAGGGCGTGCCGGACGCGCAGCTGGCGTGGGCGGCCTGGCAGACGGTGTTCGGGCTCGGCCCGGCCGACGCGGACCGGGTGCGCCAGGCGCTGCTGAAGCACGTGCGGGAGGCCGGGCTGTACACCAGCTGGACGGAGCAGGAGCCGCCCTACGAGGAGGCGGTGACGGCGTTCGTCGACGCGGGCCCGTGCGGGCCGCCTGGGGAGCCGGTGGCGGCTCTGCGGGCCGCGCTGGAGCCGCACGTCCGGGCCAACGTGCTCGGCACGGCGCTGGTCCATCTGACGATGCCCGGGGTGCCGGACCTGTACCAGGGCACGGAGGGCGAGTACCGGGCGCTGGTCGACCCGGACAACCGGCGGCCCGTCGGCTTCCCGCCCTCCGAGGACCCCGGCGTCAAGGGGGCGGTGACGGCGGCGGCGGTGCGGCTGCGGGCCCGGCGGCCCGAGGTGTTCGGGGAGGCGGCGACGTACGCGCCGCTGACGGCCGAGGGCCCGGCGGCAGCGCACTGCCTGGCGTACGCGCGCTCCGGCGAGGTCGTCGCCGCGGTCACCCGGCTGTCGCTGCGGCTGGCGGAGGCGGGCGGCTGGCAGGACACCGTCCTGCCGCTGCCGCCGGGGCGCTGGGCCGATGTCATGGCTCCGGCGCGGGAGTTCACGGGGCACGCGCGCGTGGGGGAGCTTCTCGAGCCACTTCCGGTGGTACTGCTGGAGCGGGTGGGCTGAGGGGCGGCGGCCGCCGGGCGGGCCGTCGTCGTACGCGGGGCCCGGCCGAGGCCGAAGCGGCCCGACGCCTGACGGGTGGCTGGCGGGTGCTGTACGGGGGGTTGGGCCGATGGCTGCCTGGTGCCGGGCCGGTGCCGGCCGAGGGCTGAGCCGAAACCCACCGGTGAGCCGGGCCTGAACCCGCCGGAGGGCTGGGCCGGTGCCCGCCGAAGGCTGAGCCGGTACCCGCCCGGGGGCTGGGCCGAAACCCGCCGGGTGCCGGCCCGACGCCGCCCGAGTCCCGGCCCGACGCCTGCCAGGTGCCTGCCAGGTGCCTGCCGGGCGGGGGTGCCCGCCGGGCCGGTGGGCCGCCGGCGGCCGGGACCGGCGGCGGCCGGGTGCCCGGCGGGGAAGCGTGGACATCGTGCCCGGACACGCACGCGCCTTCGCGGGGCCGCGTGCGTGTCCGGGCGCCCCCTGATGGCTCCCCCGCCCTCTCCTTGACACTGCTCGGACGGCGTGCGGTACTGCGGATGCGAAGCCGGTCGGAACACATCGGGGGTGAGTCTCCTGCCGGAGCCGCGGTACCCCACCGTTACCCAGATCGTGTCGTCCGCCCGGGCGTTGGCCGCCGGCGATCCCGGCCTGTGCGCCCTCCGGCAGATCGGGGTCTCCCGCGCGGGCCGTCCGCTGCACCTGCTCTCCGTGGGGCGCGCCCGGCGTGCCGTCCTGGTCGTCGCGGGCGCCCACGCGAACGAACCGACCGGCGGTTCGACGCTGCTCGCGGTCGCCGGGCAGGTGGTGCGCGAGCCGCGGTTGCGGTCCGGCACGGCGTGGCACTTCCTGCTGTGCGCGGACCCGGACGGGGCCAGCCTGCACGTCACCCCGGCGCCGCGCAGCCTGTTCGACTACCACCTGGGGTTCTTCCGGCCCGCCGGCCCGGAGCAGCCGGAGTGGTCGCCCGCCGTGCTGCCGCCGGACCGGCTGCCGCCCGAGACGCGGGCCCTGACCGGGGTCATCGACGAGCTGCGCCCCTACCTCCAGGTGACCCTGCACGGCACCGACCTGGGCGGCAGCTGGGTGCAGCTGACGAAGGAGATACCGGGCCTGGCCGAACCGTTCGCCAAGTCCGCGGCGGAGTTGCACATACCCGTGGAGACGGGGGCGTCGGACGCCGCGGGCTGGCCCGCGACCGGGCCCGGGGTGCACGTGATGCCGGCCGCCGGTGCGGGACCGGCCTATCCGAGCCTGCCCGCGGACGACGCGCGGCACAGCACCTGGTACCACGTGCACCGGTACGGCGGTTCGACGGCGGTGGTGGAGGTGCCGATGTGGGCGAGCGACCTGGTGGACGACCCGGCCCCGCATCCGGCGCCGGCCGCGGCGATGCGGCGCCTGGCGGGCCGGCTGGTGCGCGACGCGCGCCAGGTGGAACGGGTGCTGTCCGACGCGTCACCTCGCCTGGAGGGCGTCGACGGGCCCCTGCTGCGGGCCGCGAGATGGGCGCTGGAGCTGGTGCCGGGGCTGGCCGCCGACTGGACGTCCATGCCGCCCGCCGGGCACACGATGGCGTACGTCGGGAGCGTCGACGCCTTCGCCCGCCGCCTGCCCCTGCGGGCGGCGGCGATGCTGTTGCGGGTCCTTCAGGAGACCGACGACCGGGCCGCCCCGCGGCTGGAGCGGCTCGTCGCCACCTGGAGCGAGGCCTTCGCCGACCGGTTCCGCGCCCGCTGGGTGCCGCTGGAGAACCAGGTCGAGCACCAGGCCCGCACCGTCGTGGCGGCGGCCCTCCACGCGCGCGACCGGGCGGCGTGAGCGCACGGCGGCACGCGCGCGTGCGGGACTCCCGCCGCGAGCCGCCGTCCGCCGCCCGGCAACCGCCCGTCAGCGACCGCGAGCCGCCGGTCACCGGCCGCCCGGCGACCGGCCGTCGGCCGGCGAGCGCCGGCCGTCGCCGGCAACCGCCCCGGTCAGCCGTCCCACGCGAACACCGCCCCCGTCCGCGCTGCCATCTCGCAGTCGTTCGAGAACGTCCGCCGGTAGTCGACCGGCTGCCCCCGCCACTGCCCGAGCGCGTGGACGGTCACCGGTGCGAGGACCATCGGGCAGTAGGCGTGCTTCAGCGGGATGCGGCGCAGGTCGCCGTCCACGGCGTCGAGCTGGGCACAGGCCTCGGCGGCCCGCCGGTGCCCCTGCGGCGGGTCGCACAGGAGCAGGGCGCTGCGCGTGCCGCCGGACCCGGTGTCGCCCCGGGTGACCGAGAGGTGGAGCCAGTCGCCGACGCGCTGCTCCTGGACCGTCGCCCGCGCGGGCACGGCGCCGACGGCGAGCAGGGCGGCCGCCGCCAGGAGACCGCCCCGGACGGCGTTCGTGGTGAGGGTGTACGTCATTCCCGGTGCATCGGCACGACCGGCTCGCAACCCCAGCCCGACTCACCCGAACGAGAACCCCCGGGCGTGCTCCGGAGAGCCGTTCCGGCCGCGGCGAGGACCAGCCGGGACTGGTACTCGGCCTGGCGCGCGACGGGGATCCAGCGGGCGCGCAAGCCGTCCCGGTACTCGGCGCACCACCGGTCGACCAGCTCGTCCAGCTCCGGCAGCACCCCGCCCGGATCGCGCCCCGCGCGCGTGACGAGCTGGTGCAGCAGCCCCGCCGTCCGCAGGGCCAGCCGCCGTCCCGCGATGCGCAGGCCGGTCAGACGGGCGCTCGTCAGCGGCGGCAGGGGACGGCGCGGCGGGCCGTCGAGGCCGGGGTCCCAGGCGTCGGCGAGCCCGGGGCCGACGAGCAGGTAGTCGTCGACCGGGGCGAGCAGGCGGGCGGCGTCCGGGACGGCGGCGACGTGCGGGCGCACGCGCGCGAGGACGTCCCGCAGCAGCCGCATGTCGTGCCGCAGCGTGCGGCTGACGGCGCGCAGCGCGGCGTCCGGACCGGCCGGCACGGAGTCGTCCTCGACGGCGTCCACGCCTCACATGGGCGCCTCCACGACGGCGGTGACGGTGCCGTGCCGGTGCGGGTGGTACCACGTCGACCCGACGGCCGCCTCGGTGATGGCCTCGACCCGGTCGCCCCGGCGCGGCGGCGGTATCCGGTAGACCGCGGGGCCCAGGACCGGCCAGTGCAGGGCGTCGTACGCGCCGAGTTCGCGCGGGACGCCGAGGTGCGCCGACGTGCGCTCCACGGACCGCGCGAGGCCGGGCAGGTCCCGGGTGAGCTCGACGAAGCCGCCGCCGACGTCGACGCCGTGCAGGGAGCACTGGAGGAAGGGTCTCAGTTCGTCCTGGACGGCGAGCAGGGCACGTGTCTCCGGCAGTACGGCCCCGTCCGCGCCGTCGGGCAGCCACTCGGGCTGTTCCAGGAAGCCGGGGCGGAAGAACCCGCGGAAGTAGCGGTCGAGGGTGTACGGGCCGGTCAGCCAGCCCTCGTTGTGCCGCAGGCCGTCGGGGTCGAGGCAGAGCAGCAGGTTCCAGGTCGTGTCGGCTCCCTCGGTCAGGCGCGGGTCGGCGAGGGCCCGCTCGGCCAGCAGCAGGACGGTGGCGGCGCCGGCGGGCTCGTTGGCGTGCGGTCCGGCGACGACCAGGACGTGGCGGCGGCCGCGGCCGACGGACAGCAGCCACAGGGGGGTGCCCGCGCGCGAGGTGCCCACGCGGCGCAGCCGTGCGGTACGGGGGTGGCGGGCGGCCAGCGCGGCCGCCCGCGCGCCCAGCTCGTCGACGGTCGGATAGCGCGCGAGGGGCGGCAGGGCACACCTCCGTGGCGCCGCGGGTCCACCGGGAGTGCGTGGTGTACGCACAGTCAGTCACGAGTTCGGAGGTGCGTCAACACCGCACGGTCGGCGGCGGTTTCGGGCACGGCCGCCGGTCGGGCGGCGGTCCCGGGGTCCGGTGCGACCGGGTCCGTACGTCGTGCCGCCGGTCAGCCGGCCGCGAGGCGGAACGCCATCTGCCCGAAGCCGACCTGGTCACCCTCGCGCACCACGGTGGCGCCGGTGACGCGCCGCCCGTTCACGGTGGTGCCATTGGTCGAACCGAGGTCCCGCAGGACCCACATGCCGCCCTGGCGGGTGAGTTCGGCGTGCACCCGGGAGACCGTCTCGTGGGTCAGCCGCAGACCGCTGGCGGGGTCGCGTCCTATGCGCAGGGGGCGGCCTGCGGCGGGGTGGGGCAGCAGCAGCTTCGGCAGCCGTTCGGCCCGCCAGGCGCTGCGCAGCCGCCCGGTGAAGCCCGACACCGCCTCGACCGTGCCGAACACCAGGCGGGCGACCCGGCCCTCGGACGGCAGGTCGGCGGTGAGGACGGCGAGCTCGTCGGACCGGCGGGCGGCGAGCGCCAGTTCCATGCGCCGGACGAACGTGTCGTGCGACAGACGCCCCATGGCGACACCGTCGCGCAGCACCTTCAGCGCCTTGTCGCGCTCCGCGTCGGACAGCCGCGCGGGGTGGGTCGAGAACTCGAAGGACGACGTCACACGGGTGATTGTCGGGCAGTGAACCGCGGGTGTCCAGAAGTCGGGGAATCGGCCACCACGCGCGCGACCGGACGACACCCGCCGCAAAAGGGGGTATGCACCAGCGGATTGATCTCGTGTGGAGCACGATGATCGAGCTACATCACGGTGAGCAGACGAAGGGGAACGTCCGTGCAGTTCGAGGTGTGGGCACCGCAGGCCGGCCGTGTGACGCTCCATTGCGACGGAGCCGCACACGCGATGGCGCACGATCCGGAGCGGGCGGGGTGGTGGACCGCGGAGGCGGAGGCGCGGGACGGCACCCGCTACGGCTTCGCCGTGGACGACGGCCCGGCGCGGCCCGATCCGCGCTCACGGCGGCAGCCGGACGGCCCGGACGGGCTGAGCGCGGTCGTCGACCACGGGCTGCACACGTGGCGTGCCGCGTGGCCCGGCCGCCCGCTGCGGGGCGCCGTGCTGTACGAGCTGCACGTGGGCACGTACACGCCCGAGGGCACGCTGGACGCGGCGGCGGAGCGGCTCGGACATCTCGTCGAACTGGGCGTCACGCACGTCGAGTTGATGCCGTTGTGCCCCTTCCCCGGGCGGCACGGCTGGGGTTACGAGGGGGTCTCCCTGTGGGCGGTGCACGAGCCGTACGGCGGGCCGGCGGCGCTGCAACGCTTCGTCGACCGGGCCCACGAACTCGGCCTCGGCGTGGTGCTGGACGTGGTGCACAACCACCTGGGCCCGTCCGGCAACTACCTGCCCGAGTTCGGCCCCTACTTCACCGACCGGCACCACACCCCCTGGGGCGTGGCCGTCAACCTGGACGCGCCCGGCTCGGACGAGGTGCGGGCGTTCCTGGTCGGCAGCGCGCTGGCCTGGCTGCGTGACTACCGGCTCGACGGGCTGCGGCTGGACGCCGTGCACGCGCTGGTGGACACGCGCGCGGTGCACTTCCTGGAGGAGTTGTCGGCCGCGGTGGACGACCTGTCCGCCGATACGGGCCGCCCGCTGTTCCTGATCGCCGAGTCCGACCGGAACGACCCGCGGACCATCACTCCCCGCGAGAACGGCGGGCTGGGGCTCCAGGCGCAATGGAACGACGACTTCCACCACGCCCTGCACGCGGCGCTGACGGGCGAGTCGCAGGGCTACTACGCGGACTTCGCGCGCGCCCCCGTCAGCGCCCTCGCCAAGACCCTCACCGGCGGTTTCTTCCACGACGGCAGCTACTCCAGCTTCCGCGGCCGGTGTCACGGCCGGCCGCTGGACCGCACCCGGGTCGCCGCCCACCGGCTGCTGGGCTACACCCAGACCCACGACCAGGTCGGCAACCGCGCGCAGGGGGACCGTCTCGCCGCCCGCCTCTCCCCCGGCCTGCTGGCCTGCGCCGCCGCGCTGGTGCTGACCGCGCCGTTCACGCCGATGCTGTTCATGGGCGAGGAGTGGGCGGCCGGCACGCCCTGGCAGTTCTTCACCGACCACACCGACCCCGGGCTCGCGGAGGCGGTACGGCGGGGCCGTCGTCGGGAGTTCGCGGCGCACGGCTGGGCCGAGGAGGACGTGCCCGACCCGCAGGACCCGGCGACCAGGGACCGCTCCTGCCTCGACTGGTCCGAGCCCGGCAGCGAGCCCCACGCACGCGTGCTGGCCTGGTACCGCCGGCTCATCGCCCTGCGCCACGACCAGCCGGACCTCACCGATCCCGACCTCACCGACATCCGGGTGGCCCACGACGAGCAGGCACGCTGGCTCGCCTTCCGGCGCGGGGACGTCCGCGTGGCGGTGAACCTCGCCGGCACCACCGCCGAGATCCCCCTGGGCACCCGCCCGGCCGAGGTCCTCGCCGCCTGGGAGCCGGTCGGGCCGCCGGACGAGGAGGGCATCCTGCGGGTGCCCGGGGAGTCCTGCGTGGTGATGAGGCAGCCGTAGGGGGTGGGTGGTGCCGCGGGCCGGCTCGGGAGGCGCGGAGGGCCGCGCGGGGGCTCGGGGGACCCGGGGGGCCGCGCGCGGGGCGGGCCCGGGTGGGCGCGCGGGGTCCGCACGGGGCACGCGCGCGGGGGCACGCGGGCGGGAGTCGCCGGTCGCCCGAGTCGCCCCTACAGGGCGTCCTCCGCGCCGTCCCCGCGGAGTTCCGTGACCCGTTCCAGCAGGATCGCCTCCCACGCGTGCCGCAGTTGCGTGCGCAGGCGGGGCAGCGGCGGACCGGCCTGGCCGGCGAGGCGGTCGGCGAGGCGGACGACGCTGTCGCAGCGGGCCAGCCACAGGCCGCGCAGGCAGGGCCGGGCACCGTACCCGGCGAGGGTGGCGGCGCGTACGGCGGCGGGGGAACCGACGGCGAGGGCGAGGGCGGCGATGTCCTCGGCGGGGTCGCCGACGACCGTGTCGGCCCAGCCGAGGACGCCCCGGACCCGGCCGTCGGCGCTGAGCAGCAGGTGCTCGCCGCCGAGGCCGTGGTGGACGAGGACCGCGCTGCCGGGCTGGGCGGCGAGCTGCGCCGCCGCGGGCGGGGCGAACTGGTGCAGCCGGGCTGCGTCGAACTCGTCGGCCGCGGCGAGGCGCTGAGCGGCCCGTGCGGCGGCCCTGCGCAGCGCCTCCAGGGAGCGCGGGGAGGTACGCGGCACGCCGAGCGCCTCCGCCTGCCGTACGGGCACCTCGCGCAGCCCGGTGAGGAGTCCGGCCAGGTCGGCCTCACCGAGGGCGGAGACCTCCTGCTCGGACGCCGGGCCGCCCGGCAGTCTGGTGTCCAGCGTGAAGGTGAGGCCGGGCGCCCACTCGCCGTGCGCGACACTGGCCGGCACGGCGACCGGGACGTGCGGGCGGACGAGGTCGCGCAGGCGCAGTTCGCGGCGCTGGCGCGCGGCCGCCTCGCGGTCGGGGGCGAGGCGCAGCACGTGCCGGGTGCCGATCCACCACGTGGCCCGGCCGCCTTCGGCGGCCGGCCGCACGTCGGGACCGGCCGCGCCTTCCTTGAGCAGGGAGCGGACCAGCCGGCGGACGGTGTCCTCGGTGGGTGTCGGTGCCTGGGTCATGGTCGGACCGTTGTCCCTCGGGTGCGTACAGGGCTCTGGATCGGGTCACTCCACTCTCAGCATCCCCCGGCTGAGGCGGGTGGGCGCCCCGCGCCGTCCGTCCGGTCCCGCGGCGCGCCCGGACGGCCGCCGGCGGCGGGAAGCGCGCCGCACTGCGGTCATCCGGACCTCCTCGAACCGGTACGGGAGCCACGGGCAGCATCCTGCCCGCCCGGCGGGGACGACGCGAGCCGGTGAGGGTGACGCGGGGCGGGAGGGCCCCGGAGCACCGTCAGGAGTGGGCCCGCGCTCCACCCCTGCTGCTCCGAGGGCCGTGGCCTCAGACACTCACCAGGAGGGCGCGGCGCGGCGTGAGCCGAACGGGTGCGCGACCGGCTGGGGCGGCCGCCGGGGCACGGGGACGCGTCGCCGGTGACCGGATGGTCACGTGACGATCCCCGGGGTCACCGCGACCTGCTGGTAGCCGCCGCTGACGTGGCGGACCGTCACCCTCACCCCGGTCCCGGGTCGCGCCCGGTCGACGGCCCGCGCGAGGTCCGCCGCGGACTCGACGGGTGCGCCGTCGAAGGTGAGCAGTACGTCGCCCGGCACCAGGTCCGCCGCGGCGCCGGGGCCGGGGACGTGCACGCCGACGACCAGGGCGCCGGGCTTCTCGGCGTCCACCACCTCGACACCCAGCATCGCGTCCGGGGAGGGGGACGGCCCGGCGGCGCGCTGACCGGGCGCGGCGGCAGGGTGCGGCGGCGGTGCCGGTGCCGACGGGCCGGTCGGGCCGGACCGCTCCCGCAGGCCGGCGGGCCCGCCGGTGCCGAGCACGGTGCCCAGTCCCACCCCGGACAGCACCAGGGCCGCTGCGGCGAGCAGCCCGGACAGCAGGGTCAGGAGCCGGCGCCCGCGCCGGCGGGCGGCATGCGGGCGCCGGGTGTGTTCGCGGCCGGTGCCGCCGGGTTCCCGGCCGGGCATCGGCTTGGGACGCAGCGCGATCTGTTCCATGGTTTCGCCTCCGCTGGTGCCCTACCCGGCCCGCCGGCCCGGAACGAGCCACGAACGGGTGAGACCGACTGCCGACGGCCGGGCGGCGGGGCGGGTCAGCTGACCGGCAGGGGCACGGACGGCGCCCGGTCCGGCAGGAATCCGTGGGCGCGTCGCTCCAGGTAGCCGGACTTGTAGCGGTCGACCTCCCGGTGCCAGTTCAGGATGCCCGCCATCCAGTTCTGCAACGCGGTCACGTACCCCGCCATGCTCTGCCGCTCCTGCTCCGAGAGCCCGAAGTCCTCGTACACCACCGGCAGTTCGGTGGCCACCACGTGCTCGAACTGCTGCATGCGCTGGGTCATCAGGTCGTTGACGACGGTCAGGGCGGTCGGGTAGTCGGTGCCGAAGAAGTTCTGCACCACGAGGACGGCGTTGTGGATCTCCCCCTCGTACTCGATCTCCTTCTGGTAGGAGAAGACGTCGTTGAGGAGGCACGCGTAGTCCATGGCGGCGTTCTCCAGCGAGCGGACGGGGCCGCTGCGGTAGACCTCCGGCGGGATGCCGGGGCCGTGGCCCATCCGGCAGAGGCTGAGGGTGAGGTCGGAGCCGAAGGTGGCGCGGCGCATCTCCAGGTAGTCCACGGGGTCGGGGATGCGGTGGTGGACCTGGTTCGCCACCTCCCACACCCAGCTCTCCGTCATCACCTCGATCGAGGCCTTCAGCCGGCGGCGGGCCTCCTCGTCCATGCCGGCCGTGGTGCGCTGCCACAGGTCGATGAGGCCGCGCTCCATCGCGTTCCCCGGGACGACGGGTGCGGCGCCGTCGACGGCCATGCAGGCCGAGAGGCGTTCCGTGCACAGTCTGGCGGCGGCGAGGTCCCGGCGGTGCCCGAAGACAAGGGGGTAGTAGTCGTCGCCGTAGGTGCCCCAGGCCAGCCAGCAGGCGCTGAGGTCGAGGGCCTCGGGGGTGCCGTCCGGGTCGAGCCCGGCCGAGCAGAGCGCCAGGTCGCCGGCGGCGAGCTTGTCCTCGTCCCACACGCCCTCGCTGAGCATGCCGACACCGTGCGCCCAGGGCAGCAGGCGCGCCCGGGCCCCGTCCAGATCGGGGTTGAGGCGCACCTGGAACGGCATGTGGAAGTCGGGGATGCGGGACGGTCCGACCTTCTGGTACGGCACGTGCGTGTGGGCGCGCAGCCGCTCGGCGCCCGCCGAGGCGAGCAGCGACCGGATGTCGGTGCCCGAGGTGCCCGGTCCGGTGGCGTGGCCGGGCCGGAAGGCGGTCGCCCTGGCGTTCCCGTTCATGTAGCGGCTGGAGCGCATGTGCCACTCGTGGCCGCCGGACTGCCAGTCCTGCAGGCCCTTGGTGTAGGCGGCGATCGCGGCCAGCTGGTCCGGGGCGAGGCCCCGCTCCAGGGCCAGCGCGGGCACCTCGGTGAACGCGGTGTGCTCGAACTGGTGGAGCCGGGAGGTGAGGATGTCGTTGACGGCCTCGGCGGCCTCCTGGGTGGTGCAGCCGAAGAAGGTCTCCAGGACGAGCACCCCATTGCTCAGCTCGCCCTCGTCCTCGACCTCCCGCTGGTAGGAGAACAGGTCGTTGCGCAGGTGGACGCCGTCGGAGAACGTCTCCATCAGCACCCTCAGCGGGCGGGTCCCGGCCACGGACGCGGGCACCTCGGCGGTCGCGTACTCCACCAGCCCGGCGGACCAGGGGGCCCCGCCGACCTTGCGGCGCATCTCGATGTATTCGACGGGGTTGGCGATCCGGCCCTCGTTGATGTTGGACAGCTCCCACAGGGACTCGTTCAGCAGGTGCTCGGTCGCGACGGCGAAGCGGCGGCGCCAGTCCATCGACATGGCGGGCACCGTGCGCGCCCACAGGTCGGCGAGGCCCGCCTCGACCGGGTTCTGCGGCGCGGGCACGGGCGTGGCCAGATCGAGCGGCATGAACAGCGGCAGCCGGTCCAGGTAGGCCTTGCCGCCGGCCCGGTCCTGGCTGCGCTTGAAGATCTCCAGGAAGTGGTCGTCGAAGAAGAAGACCCACACGTACCAGTCGGTGACGAGGGAGAGCGCCTCGGCGTCGCAGTCGGGGTGCGTGTAGGCGCAGAGCAGGCCGTAGTCGTGCGCGTCGAGGTCGGCCTGCTCCCAGATCCCGGACCCCTCCAGCATGCCCATCTGGCGTGCCCACCCGGTCGAATGGGCCCGGGCCTGCTCGACATGGGGGTTCAGCCGCGCGGGATACGGCATGTAGAAGTGCGGGAGTTCGAACGGCTGCTGCGTCATGGCCGGGCCCTACCCGTGACCCGGCAGGGGCATCCACGGGCCGGGACATGATCACACCATCGCGTGAATCGGGGCTGAATGCGCACCGCCGACGTCACCGGCACCGCGCCGTCGCACGCGCTCTTGCCGCGTCCCGGCGCACCGGCCACGGTGTGCGCATGACCTCCTTCCTGCTCCCCCATGAGCTGCACGGCGACGGCACCCACAAGGTGTTCGCGGTGCACGGCTGGTTCGCCGACCGGTCCGCGTACGCGCCCGTCCTGCCGGACGTGGACCGTACGTCCTTCCAGTACGCGTTCGTCGATCTGCGCGGCTACGGACGGGCCAGGGACGCGGACGGCGCGTACACGACCGGTGAGGCGGCGCGCGACCT
This sequence comes from Streptomyces cinereospinus, assembly GCF_042430725.1. Taxonomy (NCBI): domain Bacteria; kingdom Bacillati; phylum Actinomycetota; class Actinomycetes; order Kitasatosporales; family Streptomycetaceae; genus Streptomyces; species Streptomyces cinereospinus. The sequence continues at coordinate 35,262 of NZ_JBHMCY010000055.1, forward strand.
GGTGGCGCTGGCCGACCGGCTCGGCTGGGCGCGCTTCTCGGTCGTCGGGCACTCCATGGGCGGCGCGGTCGCCCAGCGGCTGCTGGCCGTCGCCCCGCACCGGCTGCGCGCGGTGGTGGGCGTCTCCCCGGTGCCCGCCTCCGGGCTGGCGCTGCCGCCGGAGCAGTGGGAGCTATTCGCGGACGCCGCCCACCGGTCGGAGAACCGTCGCGCCATCATCGACGTCACCACGGGCGGCCGCCGTCCGGACGCCTGGCTGGACCGCGTGGTCGCCCGCTCCTTGACCAGCAGCGACCCGAAGGCGTTCCGGGCCTGGCTGGACTCCTGGGCGGGTGAGGACTTCCACGCGCAGGTCGCGGGGTCGGCGGTCCCCGCGCTCGCCGTCGCCGGGGCGCTCGACCCCGCCCTGCCGGCCGGCCTGCTCCGCCGGACGTGGCTGACCTGGTACGCACGCGCCGAACTCGTCGAGCTGCCGAGCGCCGGCCACTACGCGATGGACGAGACGCCGCTCGAACTGATCCGTGTGGTCGAGGACTTCCTCCGCCGGGACCGGGACGAGGAGGTGGCCGAGCGGACCTGACGAAGCATCAGCACGGATGCGGTGGCCGGGAGGGCGGGGCGGCGCGGCGCCACCCGCCCCGACGGGGCCGTATCAGGGGGCGCCGGAGGTCCTGCCCGTGCCCGCACCCGCGTTGACCTGGATCAGCGCATGGGTGCCGGCGGTCCGCCAGCGCTGCCCCTCCGCGGCCACCAGCGCCGCCTCGGTGCCGGCGTCGAGCCCGCAGATCACGTCGGACTTCAGGGTGCGCAGGGCGGCGACCGGGCCGGGGAAGTAGTCGGTCAAGTCGGCGAAAGGGGTGGTCGGGGGCCAGCGCCGGTCGCCCACGAGGCGACGGTAGTTGAGGTCGCCCTTGACCACGGTGAGCGCCGCCGCGGCGAACTCGGCGCGCAGGTCGCCGGGCATCTCGGCGTACGGCAGGGGCCCGCAGGAGAACGGGTGGGCCCGTACCGTCAGCCGGCCGTCGGTCACCGCCGACCACAGGAGCCGCCCGTACGCGCCGGCCGCGCCCGGCGCCGCCGTCAGCCGGCGCAGCGCGTCGAGCAGGTCGGCGGGGGTGGCGTCGGAGACGTAGTACGGGTACGGCTTGACGTGCAGCACGACCCGCCCGATGCGGCCCTCGGCGAGGAGGTGGGCGACGAGGAGCAGGTCGGGGACGAGTTCGCGCCCGGCGTTGTCGGCGACCAGGCAGAGGGTGCCGGAGCCGGCGGGCGGCAGCAGCGACCACAGGATCTCGCTGTCGTCGGCGACCAGGCCGGGGGCGGCGGCCGGGGTGTCACCGCCGGCGGACAGCCGGAAGCCGAGGTCGGCGCGGTTGCCCCAGAGCGAGCCGTGCAGCAGGGCCCGGGCGCGTTCGCCGGCCGGTCGGGACTCCAGGCGGTCGAGGGCGGACAGTTCCTCGTCGGTGCGCGGCGCGTCGAGTTCGGCGGTCTTGACCGGGCGGAACGGGTCGACGGCGTGCTCGGGTCCGGGGCGGAAGTAGCCGACGGCTTCGAGGAGCCGGCGGTAGAAGTAGCTCTCCGACCACAGCCAGGGCACGTCGAACCAGGACTGCCCGGCGTACGTGTCGAGCCCCCAGGCGGCCCACCGGTCCCGGTCGTGCGCGTCGGCCGGGAGGGGTTCGATCACGCCGTCGGCGCAGCCGGCGAGCAGTGCGTCGAGGGCGCGCTGCCGGTGCGGGCCGTACGGGAGGGACGCGCGCACCTGCCGGATGATCGCGGGATGGCGTTCGGCCAGCACGCTGTGCGGGAAGGAGCCGGTCTCGTTGCCGAGGATCACGGGCGCGGGCGCGGTGTCGGGCATGCGGCTCACCGTACCGCGCGCCTCAGTAGACCCTGATCTCCCGTTCGAGCTGCGTGGCGAGCCCCAGGTAGCGCGGGCGCCTGGTCACCGGCACCAGGCCGCGGATGAGCACGTACCACATCTCGGTGAGCCGGCGGGGCAGCCGCCGGACGGGGTCGAGGGTGCGGCCCGTGACGCGTATCCCGATGAAGAAGCTCAGCAGGGAGTGGGCGATGGCGTCGAGGTCGACGTCCGGGTGGATGTCGGACTCCTTGACGGCGCCGAGCAGTTTCCTGGACACGATGTCGAGCCACTCCGCGAAGGGGTGCGGCATGGGCGGGCGCACCCCGACGCCGCCGGTGGCCAGCCGCAGGCCGGCGCGGGCGACGGGCCCGTCCACGGTGAGCCGCACGAGGCCGAACGTGATGCGCATCAGGCCTTCCAGCGACGAGCACTCCCGGTCGTCCGCCTCACGGGCCAGCCGCCGCGAGGCCTGCGACTGGATCTCCATGATGGCGTGCGCCAGGTCCTCCTTCGCCGCGAAGTGGAAGTAGAGGGCCCCCTTGGTGACTTGGGCGTGCTCGACGATGTCGCTGAGGCTGGTCGACTCGTAGCCGTGACGGTCGAACAGGTCGGCGGCAGCCGTGATGATCGTGGCGCGGGTCTGCTCGGCTCGTAACTGCCTCGCCATCGGCTGAACTCTCCTGGGAATGAAAACGGGTTATGCCGTTTGTTTCTTACCCCACGCACACGATATCTCACGCCCCGGCCATGCCGACCAGACACTCGAAGACCGCCGACTTTCCCTGGGTGGCGACGACGCGTACGCCCGTGCCGTTCTCGTCGCTCGCCTGGATCCATACGGGCTGGTCCAGTTCGGCGTAGCGGTGGAAGACGGACCGGAAGGCGGCCGGCGTGCCCGCCCCGGGTGCCGTGACGCGAGCCGCCTGGCGGGCGGACTCCAGCAGCAGCATGCCGGGGGCATGGTCGAGCGGATGGTCGAAGAAAACGGGATGCGCGGTATCAATTCTCAGGCGCCAGTGGTCGTTCCGGCCGGTCGGCGCCAGGACGACGTCCGCGTCCAGCGCCCGGCCCACGGCCCGGGGCGGCAGTCCGCTCGGTGGCGGCGGCACGGACACGGTGGCCGGGGTGCGGCCGCCGCGCAGCCTGCCGTAGACGGACTCCGTGACGCAGGTGAAGGCGACCCGGGCGGTCGCCACGCGGACGCCGCCGAGCGTCACGTCGGCGGTGTAGCGGGCGCCGGCGGGGCGGCCGGCCCGGTGCCGCACCTCGGCGAAGTGCACGTCCACGACCGGCTCGGCGGGCGCCGGGCCGACCTCCAGGTACTCGGGGGCGGTGTCGACGTCGAACTCCTGGAGCACGAAGTGGTGGCCCAGGGGCACGTCGTACTCGGTGTGCGCGATCAAAGTCCCGCTCTGGCGCACGGTCTCCACGACGAGCAGCGGCTCGTACGCGGAGCGGTCGGACGACACGTGCAACCCGTGGGCCCGGGGCCACTGGGCGGACACGGCGAAGCGGTCGGTTCCCGTCTGCCGCCAGCCGGTGAGGAAGGTCTCGGCGACGGCCGCGCGGTGCACGAACTGCCGGGGAACGGTCGCCGTCAGAGTCGGGGTCTCGGCACGTGGCCGCGTGTATGGCATGTTTCTCCCTACGGTTTCCCCGGAGGGCTCTGCGGACGGTGGGCACATCCATGGCGCGTGGGCGCCAGAATACGAGGCGACCGGTTTGTTTTCAATGCGATCACTCCGTAGCACCCTATGATCAGGGCAGTTCCGGCACGATCGTGGCGCCACCGGCATGAACCGGCCACTGGGCGCAGGAGAGGGTCTCTCATGGCGAAACAGGAGCGCGCCATCAGGACACGCAGGGCGATCCTGGAAGCCGCCGGCGCGGTCTTCGACGAACACGGCTACACCTCCACCACCATCGCCATGGTGCTGGAACGCGCCGAAGTCACCAAAGGGGCGCTGTACTTCCACTTCCCCTCCAAGGAGTCCCTCGCCCAGGCGGTACTCGACGAGCAGGTGCCCTTCGGGGCGATTCCCCCCCAGCCCTGCAAGGTGCAGGAGATCATCGACATCACCTTCGTGGTCGCCCAGCGGCTGCTGAGCAACGCCCTGCTCCGGGGCAGCATGCGGATGGCGGTGGACCAGTGCGCGCCGCAGGGGGTGGACCACACGGGGCCGTTCCGGCAGTGGGTCGACCATCTGACGCCGCTGATGGAACAGGCCCGGAGGCAGGGGGAGTTGCTGCCGACGGTGGAGCCGCGGGCGACGGTGGAGCTGCTGGTCGGTTCGTTCACCGGCATCCAGCTGATGTCGCGGGCGCTGACCGAGCGGGAGGACCTCGGGCGGCGCCTGTCGGTGCTGTGGTCCCACATGCTGCCGAGCATCGCGGTGCCCGGCTTACTGCTCGGCCTCGACAGCCGCGCCGACCGCGGGGCCCGCGTACTGGCCTCGCTGGAGAGCCGCGTGGCGTCCTGACTCCGCCGGGCGTCCGCGTCCATGTCAGTGGGGCCTTCTACGGTGGTCGTACGCCGGCGGGAACAGCCGCCGGAAGTCCGGCCCTGGAGACACAGTGGACACCTCGTACTCGCCCGTCGCGGAGCTCAACGCGCTCAAGGAGCTCCAGGACGAACTCGGCTTCGGGAACTACGCCGACGGCTTCGGCCTGTTCGCCTACGGGGACACGTCCTGGGTCGACACCTGGTCGCAGGCGCCGGAGTTCGCCGCCCGCCTCGTGCCCTTCGCTCGGGCCAACGCCTCCGGTTCGTTCTACGCGCTGTGGCGGCTCGACGACCGGACGGACCTCGCCACCCTGCCGGTGGTGGTCTTCGGGGACGAGGGCGGAATGCACGTCGTGGCGCGCGACCTGCGCGAGCTGTTCCGGCTGCTCGGCTTCGACGCGGAGATACGGGTGTTCTGGGACTGCGCCTACTTCTACCGGGAGCCGGGCGAGCGGCACACCGACGGCCACTCCGCGTACGCGGCCTGGCTGGACCGGCGCTTCGGCCTGCTCCCGGCGGACGCTCCGGACGCCCTCGTCGCGGCGGCGCAGGAGGAACTGGGGCGGCGGTTCGAGGACTGGGCGGAGCCCTGGCTGGCCGGGTGACCCCGCGGGGACGCCGGCCGCCGCCGGGCCCCACGCCGGAACGGCCGTGCGCCGGGCGGGGCCGGTGCCCCGTCCCGGCGCACGGCCGCTGGTCGCGGCTCGTCGCGTTCCGCCGACTCCGCCGGTCGCCCGGCCGGTCGTCCCGGCTCGTCCTACTCGCCCTGCTCGTCCCGGAAGGTCAGGCTCCAGCTGTTCAGCCGGCCCGTGTCCTGGGCGGCCACGTGCTGGACACGATGCTCCCCAGGTGCCGTTGGCGGCCTCGCCGGACGCGTTCACCGTACAGGTGGTCCGGACGTCGCCCGCGGAGTCCGGGCCGCTGGAGGACTCCAGCCGGTACACCGAGCCGTCCGGCGCGACCAGGCCGACGACCGGATCACCGCGGCAGGTGTGGGCGAGGTGCGAAGAACGGCAGCGACCGTGTGGGGCGCTGCCGTCCGGGGTACGCCGTGCGTCAGTCCAGACCGACCGACTTCAGCCACGCCTGGGCCACGTCCAGCGGGTCCTTGTTCTCCAGCTGCACCTGGGAGTCCAGGTCGAGCAGCGTCTTGGTGTCGAGCTTGGCGGAGACCGCGTCGAGGGTGTCGACGCCCTCCTGGGAGAGGCCGCTCTTGTACACCAGCGGGGTCACGTTCGCGAAGCCGAAGAGATTCTTCGGGTCCTGGAGGACGACGAACCTCTCCTTGGTGATGGTCGGGTCGGTGGTGAAGATGTCCGCGGCCTGCACGGTGTTCTTCGTCAGCGCCGCCTGGGTCAGCGGGCCGCCGGCGTCCAGGGCCGTGAAGGACTTGAACTTCAGGCCGTACTCCTTCTCCAGCCCGATCAGCCCCTGCTGCCGGGTCTGGAACTCCGGCGAACCGCCGATGACCAGCTCGGGAGCGACGTCCTTGAGGTCGGCGAGAGTGGACTGGGCGGTGAGGCCGTACTTCTCGGCCGTCTCGGCGTTGACGGACACCGAGTCCTTGTCCTCGGCCGGCGCCGACTCGAGGAGCGTCAGCTTCGCGTCCAGCTTGGTCTTGACGGCCGCGTTGACGGCCGCGGCCGACTCCTGCGCGGCGTCGGGGTCGAGATAGGCCAGCAGCGAGCCGTTGTACTCGGGCAGGACGGTGATGCTGCCGTTCTTCAGCAGGCCGTACGTGGTCTCGCGGCTGCCGATGTTGGGCTTGTACTCGACCTCGATGCCCTTGGCCTTCAGGGCCTCGCCGTAGATGTCGGCGAGGAGGATGCTCTCGGCGAAGTTGTTGGAGCCGACGACGACGGTCCTGCCGTCCGACGAGCCCTCCGCGAGCGGGTTGTCCGACGTGTCGTCGGAGGACGAGCCACAGCCGGCGACCAGCGCCGCCGCGACGGCGAGGCCGACGGCGGCCGCGCCGCGGTGTCTCGTACTGGACCAGGTGCTCTTCACGGTTGAAGTCACGATTCCCGTTCCGGGCTTGGTGATGTGGCGGGGGAACATGGCGATGGCGTGACGTGCGGACCCGTGCGGGCCCGCCGTGGTACGCGGCGCGCACACCGCACTCACTGATCCAATCCAGCTTGTTCTCGCCCAGTCAAGAGCGGCCAGGTCACCAAATGGCTTCGATGAGTGACCGGTTGTGGAGGCAGGCCGAGCGGATGACGTGCCTCCGCAGAGCGGGTCGTAACGGATTCTTGACGTTGAGTGCCGGGATCGGGCCTCCCGGGAGGCGATAGTCTCACCGGGAGTTGGCCTTCCGTCACAGCAGTGACACAGGCCCCCTCGGTCACTTCCGCACCAGCGAACCCGATCGGACACGACCCGCGAACGGAACCGACGCGCGTGAACGGACACGCGCGTTCCGCTCCGCGCGCGGTGCGACACCCCAGGAAGGAGGCTCGGTGTCCACGAACGGAGTGGGCGCGCCCTCGGCCGGGCGCCCGGCCTCGCCGGGACCGGGGGAACCCGCACGGCCGGCACCACCGCCGGCCCGGGGCGGCCTGCGCGGCTTCGCCGATCGCCGGCCGTTCCGGCAGAAGCTCAACGTCCTGGTCGGCGTGCCGCTGGCCGGGCTGGGTGTACTGCTCACGTACCTCATCTCCGGGCAGGTGTCACAGGCGCGCAGCGCGGCGGAGGCCGCCGCGCTGGTCCGGGACAGCGCGCAGGTCGCCGAACTCGTCGACCGGGTGGAGACCGAGCACCAGCAGGCCATCCTGCTGTCCGTGCGCCACGAGGCCGACGGCAGTGGCGCCACCCCCTCGCTGTCCGCCTACCGCGCCGCCCAGCGGGAGACCGACGCCCAGGTCGAGAAGGTGCGCGCCGCGTTCGGCGACCGGCTGCCGCGGACCGAGGCGCAGGCGCTGCGGGAGGTCAACGGCCTGGGCAGCCTGCGCCGGACCGTCGAGGGCGGCTATCTGCCCGCCGACAACATCGACCCGGCCTACCACAACGCCGCCCAGGGCCTGATCGACGGCCTCGGCCTGGACCGCAACGCGGCTCTCGCGGCCACCTTCACCGGCAACCTGCTGGACTCCCTGCTGCGCGCCGACGCCGCCCACGGCTCGTTCGAGACCAGCGTCTTCTCGGCCACCACCGGTGACTCCAACGCGCTCATCGAGTTCATCGGCGCGGTCGGCGCCCACGAGCTGTGGGAGCACCAGGCCGAGCGCTTCGGCCGGTTCGCCACCGAGGAACAGGCGGCCGAGCTGCGCGGCATCGAGCACAACCCCGCCCAGGCGACCATCCTGCGGCACTACGCCGAGCTGCAGATCGACCCGAGCTCGTTGCAGGCCGCGACGCCCGCCGTGATCCGCGCCAAGGTCAGCCTGGCCCTGTCCGGCTACCCCACCTACGGCCGGCAGTCCGAGACCCGGCTGGCCATCACCGGCTCGCTCATCGGCCAGATCGCCGACCGGGCCGACGACGCCTCCGACGACGCCTGGTGGAACGCCGCCTGGCTGCTGGTGCTCGCCGTGTCCGGCTTCCTGCTGTGGGGCGCGGTGTCGGTGGTGGTGCGCCGCTCGGTGGTGCGGCCGGTGCAGGCGCTCACCGGGGCCGCCCGGCAGGTCGCCGACGTGGCCGGCCGTGAGCTGGCGCGGGTGGCCGACGACGACACCGAGGACGACGCGCCGCCGCGGCTGCGCGAGGTCCCGGTCACCGCCAGGGACGAGATCGGCGACCTCGCCGACGCCTTCAACCAGGTGCAGACCACGGCCGCCGCGCTGCTGGAGCGGCAGGTGCTCAGTCGCCGCAACGTCGCCGAGATGTTCGGCAACGTCGGCCGCCGGGTCAGCAACCTCACCACCCGGCAGCTCGCGCTCATCGACGCCGTCGAGCGCGGCGAGACCGATCCCGCGCTGCTGGAAAGCCTCTACAGCATCGACCACATCGCGGTCCGGCTGCGCCGCAACGCCGACAGCCTGATGCTGCTCGCGGGCATCCGCGAGAGCGTCCTGGACGCCGGGCCGACCGCGCTCACCACCGTGGTACGGGCCGCGCTGGGGCAGATCGAGGGGTACCAGCGGGTCCAGCTGCACGCCGGGTCCCAGGTCATGGTCGAGCCGGATGCCGTGGGCGACCTCACGCTGATGGTGGCCGAACTGCTGGAGAACGCCGTGTCGTTCTCGCCCGAGGGCAGTCCCGTCGAGGTGACGGTCCAGGCGGCCGCGGAGGGCACGACGATCACCGTCGCCGACCACGGCCTCGGCATGAGCGCCGAGCGGCTCGCCGAGGAGAACGCCCGCCTGATCCGCCGCGAACGCCTCGACCTGGTCCCGACCAAGGTGCTGGGCCTGTTCGTGGTGGGCAACCTGGCCCGCCGCTGGAAGATCGGCGTCACCCTCACCCGCACGCCCGGCGGCGGTGTGACGGCCGAGATCGCCGTCCCGGCGGCGCTGCTGCCGGCGACGGGCGCGGTCGCCCCCGGCGGTACGACGGCGAGCGGTACGACGGCCGAGGCGGCGCCCGGCCGCGCGGCCCCGGGCGGCACGAGGGCCGACGCGGCCGCATCCCGTACGGCCCCGGCACCGCCGAGCGGCACGGCGGTGCACCGTACGACGGCCGTTCCGCCCCCCGGCGGTACGGCCCCGGGCCGTACCGCGGCCGAAGCGGCGTCCGGTGACGGCGGGCCAGGCAGTGGCCCGGCGGGCCGCCGGTCCGGCCCGCCGCCCCCAACTTCCGTACCGGGCGGGCCGGCCGACCCGGTGGACGCCGCGGCCGGCCCCCCGCGCGGGCGGTACGGCACCGCCGCGGACGGCCTCGGCCCGCTCCCCCGGCGGGTCCCCCGGCGCGGTGCCGCCGCCGGTGACGCCGGTTCCCCGCGCATCCCCCGGGCCCGCTCCGCGGCAGAGCCCGCGAGCGGTTCCCGCCCGCTGCGCCGCCGGGTCCGGGGCGCCACCCTGCGGACCACCGCCGGCGCCGAGGGCGAGCACCCGGCCGCACGGCAGGCCGCCGCGCCCGCCGACGCCGAGGCCGTCCGCGACGCCCTGGAGGAGTTCGAGGCGGCCGTGGAACGCGCCCACCGGGACACCGCGGCGGACCGCGCCCGCGCACCGGACGGCCCCCGTACCGGCACGGCACCCGACCGCGCCCACCCGGCGGACGGGGACGGCCCCCGCACGGCACACGACAGCGACCCGCACGACCCCCAGCACCTCCCGGAAGGAGCGGAGCAGTGAGCACGTCGACAGGTGGCACTCCGACGGAAGGCGCCACGCCGGACGAACTGCGGTCCGCCGCGGCCGACTTCACCTGGCTGCTCAACCGGTTCGCGACCGGGACCGCCGGTGTGGTGGACGCCATCGCGGTGTCCTCGGACGGACTGCTGATCGCCGTCGCGCAGCTGCGGGAGCGCGCGCACTCCGAGCGGCTGGCGGCGATCGTCTCCGGTCTGACCAGCCTGGCCGCGGGCGCCTCCGGCAACTACGGCCTCGGCGCGCTGAACAAGGTCATCATCGACCTGGAGGGCGGGCACGTCCTGGTCTCCGCGATCGGCAGCGGCGCGGTGCTCGGCGTGGTCGCCGACAAGGAGGCCAAGCTGGGCAACATCGCCTACGAGATGACGCTGTTCGCGAACCGGGCGGGTGCCGCGCTCAGCCCCCAGCTCGTCCTCGAACTGAAGAACAGCGTCGGCGCCGCGTCGACGGGCTGACCGGTCACCGCCCGGCCGAGGAGGAAGACACCTGATGGCGGACGACCCGACGCCCCCGGGCCCGGTCGGCCCGGTCCCCGCCGTACGGCCGTTCCTCGTCACCGCCGGCCGGGTGGCGGGCGCGGGCGAGGCCGCGTCCGCCCGGGCGTTGCCCGTCGAGACCCAGGTGGTGGCCACCGCCGAGGGCCTCGACGCGCTCGACCGGCTCTCCTTCGAGCGGCACGACATCGTCGCCGCCTGCGAGCGGCCCCAGTCCATCGCGGAGATCGCCGCGTTGCTGCGGCTGCACCTCAACGTCGTCCGGGTCCTCGCCGAGGACCTGCGCACCGCCGGGCAGCTGGCGGTGTACGTGCCGAACGCCGCCGTCACCCACGACGCGTCCGTCCTGCGAAGGGTTATCGATGGCCTGCGCGCCATCCCCGACTCCCGGGGGGTACTCCGTGACACCGACTGAAACGCCCGCCGCCGGCACGGCCGCGCAGCGTGCCGTACGGCCGCCGCTGCCGGTGAAGCTGGTGATCGCGGGCGGCTTCGGCGTGGGCAAGACCACCGCCGTCGGTGCCGTCTCCGAGATCGAGCCGCTGACCACCGAGGCCGCCATCACGGAGGTCGCGGCCGGGGTGGACGACCTGTCGCACACCCCGCGCAAGACCACGACCACGGTCGCGATGGACTTCGGCTGCATCACCATCGACCCGACGCTGAAGCTGTACCTGTTCGGCACGCCGGGACAGGAACGGTTCGGCTTCATGTGGGACGACATCATCGAGGGCGCGGTCGGCGCGCTGGTCGTCGTCGACACCCGCCGGCTGGACGACTGCTACGCGGCCGTGGACTACTTCGAGCACCGGCGGATCCCGTTCGCGGTGGCGGTCAACGCCTTCGACGGGAAGGTCGGGCACGCGCTGGAGGAGGTCCGCTGGGCGCTCGACGTCGGCGAGCACGTCCCGGTGGTCGTGTTCGACGCCCGGGAGCGCGGCTCGGTGCGGGACGCGCTGCTGGTCGTCCTGGAGCTGGCGCTGGCCCGCACCGGGGGCTGAGGTCCTCCGGCGGGGTCAGCCGCCGCGGCGGACCCCGCGCGACACGGTCAGGCGCCCGGCCGCCCAGAACGCGCCGAGCGTGACCAGCGCCAGCACGGCGACCAGCGTGGCGCCGCCCACGACCTTCTCGTAGTCCCGCTGGTAGAGGCCGTCGACGATGTAGCGGCCGAGGCCGCCGAAGCTGACGTACGCGGCGATGGTGGCCGTCGAGACGATCTGGATGGCCGCCGAGCGCAGGCCGCTGAGGATCAGCGGCAGCGCGACCGGGAGTTCGACCCGGAACAGGACCCCCGTCTCGGCCATGCCCATGCCCCGCGCGGCGTCCACGGGGGCCGGGTCGACCGAGCGCACCGCCTCGTAGGTGGTGACCAGGATCGGCGGCACCGCGAGGACGACCAGCGGGATCATCACCGGGGCCGGACCGAGGCCGAGCAGCACGAACATCAGCACCATCAGCCCGAAGCTGGGCAGCGCGCGGGCGGCGGTGGCGATGAGGGCGAGCGTGTTGCCGCCGCGTCCGGTGTGCCCGGTGAGCAGGCCGACGGGGAGTCCGACGCCGGCGGCGATGCCGAGCGCCGCCAGCGTGTACTGGACGTGCTCCAGGAGGCGGGTGGGGATGCCGTCGTACCCCTCCCAGCGGGCGCTGTCGCTGAAGAAGGCGTTGATGAAGTCCAGTACGTTCACCGGGCGGCGTCCTTCGGGGCGGTCGGGCGCGCGGACCTGCGGCCGCCGCGCGGCATCCAGGGCGTGACCAGGATCCGCAGGCCGATCAGCGCGGCGTCCACGAGGATGGCGAGGACGGCGGTGCCGATGACGGAGAGCCACACCAGGCGCGGCTGGTTGTAGATCATGCCGCTGTTGAGCAGGTTGCCGAGGGCTCCCTGGTTGCCGATCAGCATGCCGACGCTGACCAGGGAGATGCTGGACACCGACGCCACCCGCAGTCCGGCGATGATCGCGGGCGCGGCGATGGGCAACTGCACCTGTACATAGCGGCGTACGGGGCCGAAGCCCATGGCGGTGGCGGCGTCGAGGGTCTCGCGCGGCACCGAGCGGACGCCGTCCACGATCGCCGGGACGAACACCACCAGGCTGTACACGGCGAGCGGGATCATCACCGTGGTCTCGCTCAGTCCGGTGTAGTCGATGAGGACGACGAAGAAGGCGAGCGAGGGGATCGCGTACAGCACGGTCGTCACCCACAGCACGGGCGGGTACAGCCAGCGCAGCCGCACGCACAGCTGGGCCGCCGGCAGCGCCACGAGCAGCCCGGCCAGCACCGGGATCAGCGCCTCGCGCAGGTGCAGGGCGATCAGGCCCCAGTAGGTGTTCTGCAGGTCGCTGGGCAGGTCGAAGAGGCCGTTCACGGCGCGGCCTGCGCGGGGGTGTCCGCGGGGTGCGCGGCGGGTGCGGCGGCGTGCGCGCCGCGGATCGCCTCGGCGATGGTCTGCTGGGAGACGACGCCGGCGGCCCGGCCCTCGCCGTCCACGGCGACGGCCCAGCCGGTGGGCGACAGGACGGCGCCGTCGAGCGCGGCCCGCAGCGAGTCGCGCTCGGCGACGAACGGGCGGCCGTACGGCAGCAGCCGGTCGCGCTCGATCCGCCCGGCGGCGAGGTCGCCCGGCGCGCTCCAGCCGAGGGGCCTGCCGTCCAGGCCGGTGACGAGGAGGTAGGGGGCGTCCGCGCCGCGGTCGGCGATCTGCTCGGCGGTGGCGTCGACGGCGACGATCGGCGTGGTGAGCAGTTCCAGCCCGGCGGACGGGAAGAACGACAGCCGGCGGATGCCCCGGTCGGCGCCGAGGAAGTCCTCGACGAACTCGTCCGCGGGGCTGGACAGCAGTTCGGCGGGCGGGGCGAACTGGGCGAGCCGGCCGCCGGTGCGCATCACGGCGACCATGGTGCCGAGTTTGACGGCCTCGTCGATGTCGTGCGTGACGAAGACGATGGTTTTGCCCAACTCGTCCTGGATGCGCAGCAACTCGTCCTGGAGGCCCTTGCGGACGACCGGGTCGACGGCGGAGAACGGCTCGTCCATCAGCAGTACCGGCGGATCGGCGGCGAGCGCCCGGGCCACGCCGACGCGTTGCTGCTGGCCGCCGGAGAGCTGGTAGGGGTACCGCCTGGCGAGGGAGGCGTCGAGGCCGACCCGCTCCATCAGCTCCCGTGCCCGGGCCCGCGCCTTGTCCTTGCCCCAGCCGAGCATCCGGGGCACGGTGGCGATGTTGTCGACGATCGTGCGGTGCTGGAAGAGGCCGGCGTGCTGGATGACGTAACCCATGGACCGGCGCAGGGTGTTGACCGGCTGCTGCATGATGTCGACACCGTCGAGCAGGATCGTGCCCTCGCTGGGGTCGACCATCCGGTTGATCATCCGCAGGGTGGTCGTCTTGCCGCATCCCGAGGGCCCGACGAGGACGGTGATGGAACGGTCGGGTATCTCCAGTGACAGCCGGTCGACCGCCACCGTGCCGTCGGGGTACCGCTTGGTGACTGAATCTATCCGTATCAAAACGCCGAACGCCCTTCGGGTGTGGCAGTCGCCGCCCGCGCTCGCCTGGGGGGGCGGGCCGTTGCGGGGGAGAGTCTAGACCCGTTGTGTTGCGGGACTTTGGCGGCCCGCGTTCGGTTCTGCGCGCCGGCGCGGGGCTGCGCGGCCATCGGCAGCCCCGCCGTACGCCGCACCCGGCGCCCGGTGTCCACGGCGTACACCTCGCAGCCCGCCCGGTCGGCCGACCGGGCGACACCCTCGGGGCCCGTCGCGAAGGCGGCCGTGGCGGCGGCTTCCGCCTCGGTGAGGGTGGGGGCGACGACCGTGACGCCGGCAAGGCCGGCCGCCGGGCGCCCGGTGCGGCCGTCGAGGATGCGCTCGCCGCGTTCGTGGCGGGCGGCCGTCGCCACCGCCCCGTCGGTCAGCTCCAGGACGGCGCACACCCGGCCGGCGTGCTCGGGGTGCCGTACGCCCCCGCGCCACGGGCCGCCCGCGACGACCACGCCACCCCCGCGTCGAGGCAGCGGTGCCGCACCCCGGCGCCGGTCCGCAGCTCGGCCGCCCGCCGCGCCGCCCGGCCCTCGACCACCGCGCACGGGTCGAGGCCGCGGCCGGGCAGGCGGGCGTCGGAGGCCCCCGCCGGTCGCGATCCGGTACGGGTTCGCCTGCCACCAGCGGCCACGGGCCGGGAACCGCCACGGGGAGAACCGGCCGGCCCGGGCGGGCCGCGACGCCGGACCCGGGACACCGGCCACCGACCGGTACCCGGTCGTCGACCGCTTCTGCCGGGTCGACGAGGCCCGCAGCCGCGACCGCGGCGGTGGCGGGCTCGGCCTGTCGGCGGCCGGCTCCCTGGTGCGGGCGCACGGCGGCACCGTCGAGCCGACCGGCGGACCGGGGCGACGGTGTTCACGGTCCGGCTGCCGGTCACCGCCCCGGTGCGGGAGCACGCGACGCCTCGGCCAGGGGGTGTCTCGTGATCAGGCCGGATCCGGGAGCGGCGTCCGGTGCCGTGCACCGCCGGGCGACGTGACGCAGGTCCGCCCGCTCGAACGCGGCCGGGAGCGGGGGAATCAGCGAGTGACGGCAGCGCGGCGAGGCCCGGAACCGGGCGTCACGAGCCCGGCCGGTGACCCGGGGCCCGGGGACGGGCGGTGACCCGGGGCCCGAGGACAGGCGGCGGCACGGGGCCCGAGGACAGGCGGCGGCACGGGGCCCGAGGACAGGCGGCGGCACGGGG
>NZ_JBHMCY010000055.1:50203-51970 GCF_042430725.1 Streptomyces cinereospinus
CCCGAGGACAGGCGGCGGCACGGCGGCGTCGCGCCCCGGACACCGTCAGACGCCGTACGTCACACCGTCCGCCCCCGGGTGCGGCCGGTGTCGCAGGCGGGCCGCCAGGACGGCCACGTCGTCCTCCGCGTGACCGGCGTCGAGGTCCGCGAGGACGTGGTCGAGGATGGCCTCCACGTCCGCCGAGGCGGTGAAGCGGAGCCTGGCCAGCCGGTCGAGGGACTGGTCGATGTCCTCGCCCCGGTGCTCGACGAGCCCGTCGGTGAACAGCAGCAGGGTCTGGTCGGCGGTCAGCCGGTACGTGGCCGGCTCGTAGCCGCCGAGACCGGTGCCCAGGGGCGGCCCGACCGGCACCGGCAGCAGCGAGGTGTCGCCCGTGCCGTCGATCACGGCAGGCGGCAGGTGGCCGGCGCCGGCCAGCGTCATCTGCCCGCGCACGGCGTCGACACGGACGATCAGGCAGGTGGCCGGCCGGCGCTCGGACTCGCCGGACGCGATGTCGTCGAGCTGGCGCAGCACCCGGTGCGGCGGGAGGTCGGCGGAGGCGATGTAGCGCAGGGCGGACCGGTAGGCGGTCATGTCGACGGCCGCCTCCAGGCCGTGGCCCATCACGTCGCCGACCACCAGCAGCGTCCGCCCGAAGTGCAGCCGTACGGTCTCGCACCAGTCGCCGCCGACCAGGGCCCGCTGCCCCACCGGCAGATAGCGGATGGCCACGTCCAGGTTGGGGTGCGGCCGGCCGGGCTCGGCGAGCAGGGCGCGCTGGAGGTCGCCGACGATCCGGCTGACCCGGTCGTGCTCCCGGGCGTGCCGGATGTGCGAGGCGGCCCGCTCGGCGAGCAGCGCGAGCGCGTCCGCCTCGGCCGGGGTGAAGGGGCCGGTGCCCCGGACGCACACCAGGACGCCGTACCGGTCCTCCCCGCTGGCCAGCGGCACGCAGAGCGCGGGGCCGCGGCGGGCCTGCCCGGCCCGGCACGCCTCCTGCGCGGCCCACCGCACGTCGGGCAGCAGGGCGCGGTCGCCGCTGACCGCCTCGTACGCGCTCCCGCCCTGCTCGGCGCCGCGCCGCAGGACCGCCGCGGTGCCCCCGGTGTGCCCCGGCGGCCACCTCGGTGAGCTCGGCGCAGGTGGTTCCCTCGTCGAGGGTCGTCCCGACCCCGGCCACGGCCGACCGCAGTGCCGCCGGCCGCGGACACGCCGGGGCCCGGAGCCGGCGTGCCCGTACGGCCGACGGCACCGGCCGTCGGAGCTCTTCGGAACGACTGCAGCCATCGCGCCACACAGAACACCTTAAATAGGCTACAAACGGGCACATGGCTCGCGCGCCCTCCCCGCCCCCGGCGGGCGGCGCGCGACGATCGGGCGGCACCGCCCGGGAACAGGGCGTGAGGGCGGTCACACGGCGTGTAGTACGGATTCCGCCACCGCTTCAAGGGCCACCCGGCGAGGGCAAGGTCACAGCCGCGCCCTCTGCTGCTCCTTCGGCCCTCTGGCCTAGCATCCGGAGCATGACGGTCCTGCCCGACGACGGGCTTACTCTGGCCGCCGAGTTCTCCGACGCGACCCGTGAGCAGTGGCAGCGCCTAGTGGCGGGCGTACTGCGAAAGTCGGGCAAGGACGTCGAGGACGCGGCCGCCGAGGACGCCCTGTCCACCACGCTGGAGGACGGACTGCGCGTCCGCCCCCTGTACACCGCCCACGATGCCGCACCTGATGCCGGCCTTCCCGGTTTCGCGCCCTTCGTACGGGGTGCCCGGGCCGAGGGGA
>NZ_JBHMCY010000056.1:0-51248 GCF_042430725.1 Streptomyces cinereospinus
GGGCCACGCGGGAGGCGGCCACCGGCGGCGGGCGGGGCGCTGGGCGCGCGGATCCGCGGGGAGGACGGGTGGGGCCGGGTGGTGGCGGGGCGGGGGCTGCGGCGCCGAGCCGCGGCCGCCCCTGCACGACGGGTGCTCCGGCCGGTTCGGCGGGACGTTCGACGGGAGCGGGACGCGGCGCGCACGGGTGGCCTCTCCCGATGTGACGGCCGGTCGGGTGCCGTGCGGCGAAGGGCGGGGCGGCGCGGCCCTGGAGAAACGCCCGACCGTGGGAGGGTCGAGGCATGCGTGACATCCTTCCGGCGCTGCACCGCTGGTACACGGCCGGGGTCCCGTTCGGCCTGGCCACCGTGGTGGAGGTGAGCCGCAGCGCGCCCCGCGAGCCGGGGACGGCCATGGCGGTGGGCCCGGACGACGAGGTGGTCGGCAGTGTGTCGGGGGGCTGCGTCGAGGGGGCGGTGTTCGAACTCGCCCAGGACGTGGTGGCGAGCGGCGCGGCACGGCTGGAGACGTTCGGGTACGGTGACGCGGACGCGTTCGCGGTGGGACTCACCTGCGGCGGCGAGATCACCGTGCTGGTCCGGCCGGTCACCCCCGAGTCCGACCCCTCGTTCGGGGCGGTCGCGAAGTCCGTCCTGGCGGGCCGCCCGGTGACGGTGGCGACGGTGACCGGCGGGCCGGCGCCGCGCGGGGCCGCGCTCGCCGTCTGGCCCGACCGGGTGGCCGGCACGCTCGGCGCGAGCGGCCTGGACGCGGCGGTCACCGCCGACGCGCGCGGCGAACTCGCCCTCGGCGCCACCGGTCTGCGGCACTACGGGCCGCACGGGGAGCGGCGCGAGGACGACGTTGCGGTGTTCCTGCACTCCTTCGCGCCGCCGCCGCGGATGCTGGTCTTCGGCGCGATCGACTACGCGGCGGCGGTGGCCCGGATCGGTGACTTCCTCGGCTACCGGGTCACCGTCTGCGACGCCCGCCCGGTCTTCGCCTCGCCGCAGCGCTTCCCGCCCGGCGTGGAGGTGGTCGCCGACTGGCCGCACCGCTATCTGCGCGGCACCGCGACGGACGAGCGCACGGTGATCTGCGTGCTGACGCACGATCCGCAGTTCGACGTGCCGCTGCTGGAGGAGGCCCTGCGCCGGCCCGCCGCGTACGTCGGGGCGATGGGCAGCCGCCGTACCCACCGGGAGCGCGCCGAGTACCTCGCCGAGGCCGGGCTCGGCGCCCGGGAGCTGTCCCGGCTGCGCTCGCCGATCGGGCTCGACCTCGGTGCCAGGACCCCGGAGGAGGTGGCCGTGTCGGTCGCCGCGGAGATCGTGGCCCTGCGCTGGGGCGGCAGCGGGGCGCCGCTGACGGTGACGGAGGGCGCCGTCCATCCGCCACCGCGGTGAAGGGCACCGTGCCGGGGGCGCCCGGCGTCGGCCGGATCAGCGCCGTGGCAGCCGGTGCAGGGTCACGTCCGTGAGCCGGCCGCCGGTGACGGTGGCGGTCATGCAGGTGCAGTGGGGCTGGCGCCGGCGGTCGGTCGGGGAACCGGGGTTGAGCAGCCGCAGCCCGGTGGCGGCCGTGGTGTCCCAGGGGATGTGGCTGTGGCCGAAGACCAGCACGTCCAGGTCGGGGAAGCGGGCGGCGCAGCGGGCCTCGCGGCCCTGGGCGGGGCCCGTCTCGTGGACGGCGCCGAAGCGCAGGCCGCCGAGCTCGGCGTAGGCCACCTCGGGGAGCCGGGCGCGCAGGTCCGGGCCGTCGTTGTTGCCGTACACGCCGATGAGCCGGCGGCAGCGGCTCTCCAGCAGGTCGAGGGTGGCCGTGTCGACCCAGTCGCCGGCGTGGAAGACCACGTCGGCGTGCGGGAGCAGGGCGAGCAGGGGGTCCGGCAGCACCTTGGCGCGCTTGGGCAGGTGGGTGTCGGACATCAGCAGCAGGCGCACGCACCCAGCGTAGGGCGGGGGCGCGGCGGAGGCCGGGCCACGCGGGTGCTCAGTCCTCACCCCGCACGATGTTCCCCTCCGGGGCGGAGTGCGGGGCCCGTGGTCCGTCCGGGCTCTCCACGGCCGGGAGCCAGGTGCGCAGTTCGCTCCTCAGGCGCAGCCGCCGGGCTGTGGACCAGCCGGTCTCCGGGCGGCGGACGACGGGTTCGTCACTGGTGGACGTGGTCACGACGCGACCTCTTCCTTCTGTGTCTCCTCGGGGTGCGTACGGTTCGTCGCACAGCCGCGGGGCTCGCACGGCTCGTGACGTCTGTACGGCGCTCGCGCGGCCCGTACGGCTGTGTCGAACTGGTGACCGAGTCCCCGTGTCCGCCACCGGCAAACGGCGTGCCGGTCAGGCGCCGCCGGGACCGCCGCTGCCGAACGAACCGCTCGACCCGCTGTCCCAGCGGGGCCGGCGCTGGTCCCCGCTGCGCGTGCCGCCGGAGGGCCGGAGGGTGTGCGGGGTGAGCCGTTCGTCCCCGGCCACCTCCTGCGGGGTGCGCTGCTCCCGGGTCTCGTGGACCGCGCCGGAGGCCGGCAGCGTGGGCTGCTCGTCGGGCCGGGGGCGCCGGGGCTCGCGCTTGCGGACCTTGATGCCGAGCAGCACGGCCCAGATCAGCACCGCGGTGACGACGACGCCACCGAGGAGCACGGCGACGAACCCGGCGGCGGAACCGGCTGCGGCTACTTCGTAAGCGGTGAGGTTCATGCGCTTGCGAGTACCCGGTCACGGCCGGTGAATGACTCCCGTCGAGCGGCGGCGTCCGGCACGCCGGACGCCGGCTAGATGTTGGGCTTGGCCACGCTGATGTCCCCCAGCGCCGACTCCGGGTCACGCTCCATCGCCAGGTCGCCCAGGGAGACGATGCCCACCGGGTGGTCCTCCTCGACGACCGGGATGCGGCGCACGGCGTGCTCGCGCATGAGCTCCACCGCGTGGTCCAGCTCCTCGTCGGGCCGTACGGTGATCAGGTCGCCGCTGCACGCGGCGGCCACGGTGATCTCGTCGGGGTCGCCGCCGTCGGCGAGCGACCGCACCACCAGGTCGCGGTCGGTGACCAGGCCGCGCAGGTGGTCGCCGTCCGTGACCAGGACGGCGCCGAGGTCCTGGTCGCGCATGATCCGGGCGACCGCCGCGACGGAGGTCTGCGGTTCGACGGTCACCGGGTCGCCGGTCATGATGTCGCGCACGTACTGGGCCATGACGTTTCTCCTCATCTGCTGTTCCTCGGCCCCCGGGTACCCGGTGCGGGCGGGTCGGCACGCGGGTCAGCGGTCCAGGAGGAGTTCGCTCCACACCTGTTTGCCGCCGCTGACCGGCACCGTGCCCCAGAGCGCCGACATGGCCTCGACGAGCAGCAGGCCGCGGCCGCCGGTGGCCTCCCAGCCGATGCTGGTGGGCTTGACGGGGGTGCGCGGCGAGGTGTCGGCCACGGCGACGCGCAGCCGGTCGCCGACGAGCGTGAGGTCGAGGCGGACCGGTCCGTCGGTGTGCACCAGGGCGTTGGTGACCAGTTCCGAGACGACCAGCAGGACGGCGTCGGCGGGCGCGTGCACGCCCCAGACCCGCAGGGTGCGGCGGGTGAAGCGGCGGGCGTGCCGGACCGCCTCCGGAACCCGCCACACCGTCCAGGTCTCGCGCCGCGGGCGCACCGCCATGCCGTCGTAGCGCATCAGCAGCAGCGCCACGTCGTCACCGCGGTGGGCGTCGTCGAGCAGGCCGTCGGCGACCGGGCCGAGGTGCGCGGGGTCGGAGGCGGCGAGCCGGCCGGCGAAGTCCGCCATGCCCTCGTCGATGTCGGTCTCCGCGCTCTCGACCAGGCCGTCGGTGGTCAGGGCGAGCAGGGTG
The DNA here is from genome assembly GCF_042430725.1 of Streptomyces cinereospinus. Lineage (NCBI taxonomy): Bacteria > Bacillati > Actinomycetota > Actinomycetes > Kitasatosporales > Streptomycetaceae > Streptomyces > Streptomyces cinereospinus. The sequence goes on from NZ_JBHMCY010000056.1 coordinate 3,817, forward strand.
CCGGGCTGGAGCCGCAGCGGGCTCATCGGGTAGTCGGCCTGGGTCATCACGCCGAGCGGCGGGCCGCCCTCGATCTCGGCGATGCGGGTGGTGCCGTCGGGGTGGCGCAGCACCGGGGGCGGGTGCCCGGCGCGCACGCACCAGGCGGAGCCCTCCTCCATGTCGACGTCGACGTAGACGCAGGTGGCGAAGAGGTCGGTCTCCATGTCGACGAGCAGCCGGTTGGCGTGCGAGACCACGACGTCGGGCGGGTGGCCCTCGACCGCGTAGGCGCGCAGGGCGGTGCGCATCTGCCCCATCAGGGTGGCGGCGCCCGCGCTGTGGCCCTGGACGTCGCCGATCACGAGGGCCACGTGGTGGTCGGGCAGCGGGATGACGTCGTACCAGTCGCCGCCGACCTCCAGGCCGGCCGTCGCGGGCAGGTAGCGGGCGACGGCGACCGCGCCGGGCAGTTCGGGCAGGCGGCGCGGGAGGAGCTGGCGCTGGAGCATGCCGACCAGTTCGTGCTCGGCGTCGAAGGCGCGGGCACGCATCAGGGCCTGTCCCGCCAGGCCGGCGGAGGCGGTGAGCAGGGCGCGTTCGTCGGGGCCGAAGTCGTGCGGGTGGTCCCAGCCGATCAGGCAGGCGCCGGCCATCCGGCCCCCGGCGGGCAGCGGCAGCACCGCGAGGCCGCCGGGGCCGACCTCGGCGAGCGCGGGTTCCAGGGCGGTGCCGGCGGGCCAGATCTGGGCGCGGCCGTCGCGCAGGGCGGCGGCGAGGGTGGGCATGGCGCGCACGGGCGCGTCGGGCCATTCGGAGCGCCACTCCAGGCGCCACAGCTCGGGCCAGGCCTCCGGCTGGGGCGGGTCGAGCACGGTGACGACGAGCCGGTCGTGCTCCAGTTCGGCGAGGGCGATCCGGTCGGCCTGCAGCGGCCGGCGCAGCGCGGCGACCACGGCCTGGCTGACGTCGCGGACGGTGCCCGCGGTGGCCAGGGCGGCGGCCAGCCGCTGCACGCGGGCCACGTCGGTGACGTCCGAGCGCAGCGTGGAGGCGTCGTCGACGGTGCCCGACAGCCGGGCCCGTGCGCCCTCGCCGGCGGGCAGCAGCCGGCCGCGCAGCCGGAGCCACCTGGGTGGCCCGGTGGGCCGGAGCACCCGGAACTCCAGTTCGCGCTCGCCGATCGTCATGTGGCCGGCCTCCACGACGGACATCAGTGACGGCACGTCCTCCGGCACGGTGCGGCCGAGCAGCGTCTCGACCTTGCCGTCGAACGCGTCCCGGGCGAGCCCGAACAGTTCCAGGACGCCGTCGCCGACCTCCACCCGGCCGGTGTCCATGGCCAGGCTGAACGCGCCCGGCGTCAGCGCGCCGCCCGTGGCGGGCGCGGCGGGCGCGGGGGCGGCGACGGCGTCGGCGACCAGTTCCAGGCACCTGCGGTCCTCGGAGTCGAAGCCGTCCCGCCGCTCGCTCACGGCGAGCAGGCAGCCGGCGCCGCCGTCGTGCCGGGTGGGCAGCGCGGCCAGCGAGAAGTCCGTCGCGGCGGTGCGGCGGGTCTCCACGCGGCCGGCCGGCTCCCCCGGGCCGAGCCACACGGGGCGTCCGCTGTGGTGGGCGTCGGCCACCGGGGAGTTCCCGGCCCGCCGGTAGCCGTCGCGCAGTCCGTACAGGCTTCTGGGCACGCCGGCCGAGTCGGCCAGGCACAGCAGTTCGCCGTCCTCGCCGGGCGTGTAGACGGCGGCGAACGTCGCCCGGGCGAAGACGAGCGCCTGTTCGAGCAGGCGGCGCCCGCGGTCCGGGGAGTCCGGCTCGGCCAGGAGCGCCGCGAGGGCCTCCTCGGCACGCGGCACCCTCGCCCTGCGCCCGGCAACGCCCTCACTGACCACGTCCGTATTACAGCGCTGATGACTGCCGCGCGCAGCCCTGTGAACGCGCGGTGACCGCCGAACGGCCGAGCGGCGGGGAGGGGACGCTCGAAACAGGTCGAACAGGTTTTTACGTATGCGTACCGCACGGCCGTCTCGTGACAGCCGTGACTGTCCGGGACCGTCCGCCGGCTGGAAGGCTCGTTGCCGGTCACGGAGGGGGAGGGCATGGACAAGCGGTACGAGGTGTACGCGCTGGCGGACAGCCACTTCTACGACACACCGGACCGGCTCGGCGGCGGCAGTGAGCCCCTGTTCGAGACGGCCCGCCGCCCGGCGCCGGAGGGCTGGACGACGGCGCGCGTCGGCGACTGGCTGGTGCTGACGCCGTCCGGCCCGGACGGCCGTCCCGCGGCCGGGCCCGCCCAGGGCTGGAAGATCCACGCCTCCGCCACCCGGGCGGACGCGGACCGGATCGCGGCGATCGTGTGGGACTACTGCGTGCCCCGCCGCATCCCGTTCAAGTTCGTCCCGGGCCCCCACCTGCTGCACCTGCGCAACACCAAGTACGCCCCGCGCGACGGCAGCGGCAAGTTCGTCACCCTCTACCCGGCCGACGAGGAGCAGCTGCACCTGGTCCTGCGCGAGCTGGGCGACCTGCTGCGCGGCTTCGAAGGGCCGTACATCCTCACCGACCTGCGCTGGAACGACGGTCCGCTGTACGTGCGCTACGGCGCCTTCGCGCGGTCCTTCGTCGTCGACGAGCGCGGCTCATTGGTGCCGGCGGTGCGCGACGGGGAGGGCCGGCTGGTCCCGGACCGGCGGGCGCCGTCCTTCCAGGTCCCCGACTGGGTGACGCTGCCCGCCTTCCTGGAGCCGCAGCTGGCGGCCCGCAACACCACCACGGTCGCGGACCTGCCGTACCGGATCGAGAAGGCGCTGCACTTCTCCAACGGGGGCGGGGTGTACGTCGGCACCGACACCCGCGACGGGCGCAAGGTGGTGCTCAAGGAGGGCCGGCCGCACGCCGGGCTGGCCGCCGACGGCGCGGACGCCATCGCGCGGCTGGAGCGGGAGAAGGACGCCCTGGAGCGGGTGGCGGGCACCGGGGTGGTGCCCGAGGTGCGCGACTGGTTCACGCTCGGCGACCACCGGTTCCTGGTCATGGACTTCGTCGAGGGCCGCCCGCTGAACTCCTTCTTCGCCGAGCGGCACCCGTTGCTCGGCCCCGACCCGGACCCGCGGGCCGTCGCCGACTACACGGCGTGGGCGCTGCGCGTCCACGGGGCGGTCGAGCGGGCGGTGCAGGCGGTGCACGCGCGCGGGATCGTCTTCAACGACCTGCACGTCTTCAACATCATGGTGGGGCCGGACGAGGAGACCGTCCACCTGATCGACTTCGAGGCCGCGGCGCCCGTCAGCGAGAACGGCCGCCAGGTCGTCGCCCACCCGGGTTTCTTCGCGCCGCCGGACCGCCGGGGCGCGGACGTCGACCGCTACGCGCTGGCCTGTCTGCGGCTGGCCCTGTTCCTGCCGATCACCACGCTGTTCGTGGTCGACCGGGGCAAGGCCGCCCACCTGGCGGACGTCATCGCGGAGCAGTTCCCCGACGTGCCCAGGGCCTTCCTGGACGAGGCGGTCGCGGAGATCACCCGGGGGGCCGCCCGGCCCGCGGCGTCCACGCCGCTCGTCCGGCCCGGGGACTGGCCGCACAGCCGCGACTCGATGGTGAAGGCGATCCTCGCCTCCGCCACCCCCGACCGCACCGACCGGCTCTTCCCCGGCGACATCACCCAGTTCTCCGACGGCGGCGGCCTCGGCCTCGCCCACGGTGCCGCCGGTGTGCTGTACGCGCTGGCGCAGACCGGCGCCGAACGCTACGAGGAGGGCGAGCGCTGGCTGCTGGCCCGCACCGACCCGCCGCCGCTGGGCACGCCGCTCGGCCTGTACGACGGGCTGGCGGGTGTCGCCCTGGCCCTGGACCGGCTCGGGCACCGTGAGCGGGCCGTGGACCTGATCGACGTGGTGCTGCGCGAGCGGTGGCAGAAGCTCGCCTCCGACCTGCACGGCGGGCTGGCCGGCCTGGGCCTGGTCCTGGGCCATCTCGCGGAGACCACCGGCGAGCGGCGGCTGGCCGAGCGGGCCGACGAGGCCGCCCGGATCCTCGTGGAACGGCTCGCCGAGCCGGTGCCGGACACCCCGCGCCGGCGGGCCGGGCTGCTGCGCGGCATGAGCGGGCCGGCGCTGTTCCTGCTGCGCCGCCACGAGCGGACCGGCGAGCCGGGGCTGCTGGCCGCGGCCGGGACGGCGCTGCGCCGGGACCTGGACTGCTGCGTCGTGCAGAAGGGCGGCTCCCTGGAGGTCGACGAGGGCTGGCGGACCATGCCGTACCTCGGCGACGGCAGTGTGGGCCTGGGCATGGTCCTCGACGACTACCTCGCCCACGCCGCCGACGAGACCGGCGAGTTCGAGCGTGCCCGGGCCGGCATCCTCACCGCGGCCGCCTCCCGCTTCTACGCGCAGCCCGGACTGTTCCAGGGCCGCGCCGGGATGGTCCTGCACCTCAGCCGCACCACCGCGCCGGGCGCCGCCCGCGAACGGCTGGACGCACAGGTCGCCGGGCTCGGCTGGTACGCGATGGCGTACCAGGGCCAGCTCGCCTTCCCCGGCCACCAGATGATGCGGCTGTCCATGGACCTCGCCACCGGAACGGCGGGCTGCCTGCTCGCGCTCGGCGCCGCCCTCGGCGACCCGGCCGCGGCGCACCTGCCGTTCCTGCCGCCGCCGGGCCGGCGGCCCTCACAGACGCGGCTCCGCGATCCGTCGGAGTCGTGACACCACCCCGTCCCCATGGATGAAAGGACACGAAGATGGCACTGCTCGACCTGCAGACGATGGAGTCCGAGGAGTACACCGGCGCCCAGAGCACCCTGAGCCTGCTCTCCTGTGTGAGTGCGGCGAGCATCGCGCTCTGCCTCTGATCTCCGGCACCCCGCGGCTCCGGGCGGCCACTCCCGCGAGGGAGGGGCCGCCCGGGGTCCGTCCACGAGGCGGTCGCTCCCATGGCAGGACTGACGACGCGGCCGGACGCAGGCGCCCCGGACCTGCTGCGCCCGGCCGGACGGCACAGCGGGGCGCGGTGCGTGGCGCTGGGCCTGGCGGGCACGGCCGCCACCGGGGCGGGCCTGCTGCTGCCCGCCGCGCTGGGCCGGGCCCTGGACACCCTGCTGGCGGGCGGCCCCGCCACCGGCTGGGTGCTGTGCTGCGCCGCGCTGGTCCTGCTGACCGCCGTGCTGGACGCCGCCGAGACGGTGCTCACCGGGACCGTGGACGCGCGCACCACCGCCTGGCTGCGACGCCGGGTGAGCGAGCGGATGCTGGCACTGGGGCCCCGGGCCGCGACCCGGTTCGGGTCCGGCGAACTCGTCGCGCGGATCGTCGGCAACGCGGCCGAGGCCGGGACCGCGCCGGGCGCCCGCGCCGCCCTGCTGGCGGCGTGCGCCGGGCCGCTGGGCGGCGTGGTGGCGCTGGCGCTGATCGACTTCCGGCTGACGGCGGTGCTGCTCGTCGGGGCACCGGTGCTGGCGCTCCTGCTGCGCTCCCTGGCCCGTGACACCGCCGAGTGCGCCACCGACTACCAGCGCGCGCAGGGGCGGATCGCGTCCGCGCTCGCCGAGGCGGTCGCCGGCCACCGCACCATCGCCGCGGCCGGTACCGCGGACCGGGAGGCGGCACGCGTGCTGCGGCCGCTGCCCGAGCTGGCCCGCGCGGGCCACCGCATGTGGCGGGTGCAGGGGCGGGCCGCCGGCCGGGCCGTCGCCGTGGCGCCGCTGCTCCAGCTGGGCGTGGTCGCCGTCGCGGGCGTCCTGCTCGCCCGGCACCGGCTGTCGGTCGGCGAGGTGCTGGCCGCCGCGCGGTACGCGGTCCTCGCCTCGGGCGTCGGCGTGCTCGTCGGCCGGCTGTCCGGCCTGGTCCGCGCCCGTGCCGCCGCCGGCCGCCTCGCCGAGGTGCTCGCACGGCCCGCCCCCGCCCACGGCACGCGCCCGCTCCCGCCCGGCCCCGGCCGCCTGCGGATGCGCGGCGTCACCGCCCGCCTCGGCGACCGCACCGTCCTCGACGGCGTCGACCTCGACGTGCCCGGCGGCACCACCCTCGCCGTGGTCGGCCGGTCCGGCACCGGCAAGTCCCTGCTCGCCGCGCTCGCCGGGCGCCTCGCCGACCCGGACGCCGGCGAGGTGCTGCTCGACGGCGTGCCACTGCGCGACCTCACCCACCCGGAGCTGCGCAGCGCCGTCGCCTACGCCTTCGAACGCCCCGCGCTGCTCGGGACGACGGTCGAGGACACCCTCGCGCTCGGCCTCTCCTCCCCCGGCCCCGACCGGATCCGCGAGGCCGCCCGCACCGCCCGCGCCGACGGCTTCGTGCGCCGGCTGCCGCGGGGCTACGCCACGCCGGTCGCCGACGCCCCCCTCTCCGGCGGCGAGGCCCAGCGCCTGGGCCTGGCCCGCGCGTTCGCCCACGGCGGCCGGCTGCTGATCCTCGACGACGCCCTGTCCAGCCTCGACACGGTCACGGAGCAGCAGATCACGCGGGCCCTGACGGCCCGGCGCCGCACCACCCGGCTCGTCGTCGCGCACCGCGCCGCCACGGCGGCCCGCGCCGACGCGGTGGCGTGGCTGGACGGCGGCCGGCTGCGGGCGGTGGCCGGCCACGCGGAGCTGTGGCGGGACCCGGAGTACCGGGCGGTCTTCGGCGACGGGGGGCGGGCGTGAGCGGGCACGAGCGCTCCGGCGGGCCGGTCCGGCGGGGGCTGCGGTTCCTGGCGGCCCGGTGGCGGGTGCTGGTGCGGCTCGGGGCGTGGTCGGTGCTGGAGACGGCGCAGACGTTCCTCGTGGGGTACGCGCCGGCGCGGGCGCTGGACGCAGGCTTCCTGGCGGGACGTACCGGTACCGGGCTGGCGTGGCTCGCGGTGGCGGCCGTGGGGGTCGTGGCCGGGGCCTACGGGACCGGCCGGGTGTACCGGGCGGTCGCCGACCTGGTCGAACCGCTCCGGGACCGGCTCGTCGAGCGGGTGGTCGCGCGCGGAGTGCGGGAGGCGGACGGCGGGGCGCTGTCCCGGCTCACCCAGCAGGTGGAGATCGCCCGGGACACCTTCGCCGGCCTGGTGATGGTCTCGCGCTCGTTCGTGTTCACCACCGTGGGCGCCCTGATCGGCCTGTTCTCGCTCGCGCCGGCCCTGCTGCCGGTGGTGGCGGTGCCCCTGGCGGCCGGGCTCGGCCTGTTCCTCGCCTCGCTGCGGCCACTGGCCCGCCGGCAGGAGGCGTTCCTCACCGCCGACGAGGCTCTCGCCGGGCACCTGGGCGCCGTCTGCCCGGGGCTGCGGGACGTCACGGCGGCCGGCGCGGAGGCGCGGATCGCCGCGGACGTCGGGGAGCGCGTCGACGCCGAGCTGCGCGCCGCCCGCTCGCTGGCCCGCTGGTCCGTGCTGCGGGTGGCGGCCCTCGCGGTCGGCGGCCAGCTGCCGGCCGTGCTGCTGCTCGCCGCGGCGCCGCTGCTGCTCGACCGCGGCGTCACCGCCGGCGCCCTGGTCGGCGCGCTCGCCTACGTCACCCAGTCCCTGCTGCCCGCCCTGCGCGACCTGGTCCACGGCCTGGGCACCAGCGGCTCCCGCCTGGTCGTCGTCCTGCGCCGCCTCACCGCGCCGGCACGGCCCGCGAGCGGGACGGGCACGCCCGTGCCGCCCCCGGCCCGGCGGGGCGGCACCCGGCCGTCCCCCGCCCTCGCCGTCTCCTCCCTGACGTTCGCCTACGGCCCCGCCGGCACCCCGGTGATCGACGGCCTCGACCTCACGCTGCCCGCCGGTTCCCGGCTGGCCGTCGTCGGCCCCAGCGGCATCGGCAAGTCGACGCTCACCGCCCTGGTCGCCGGCCTGCTCACGCCGCGGCACGGCTCGATCCACGTCTGCGGGCACCCCGTTCCCGGACCGGCGGCGGCCGCCCGGCGGGTCCTGATCCCGCAGGAGGCCTACGTGCACGGCGGCACCCTCGCCGAGAACCTGGGCCACCTCCGGCCCGAGCCGGTCCCGGAGGAGGAACTGCTCGCCGCGGCCGAGGCGGTAGGGCTCGCGCCCCTGCTCGACGCGCTCGGCGGGCCGGACGCCGTGGTGGATCCGGCCGCGCTGTCGGCGGGTGAGCGCCAGCTGATCGCGCTCACCCGGGCCTACCTGTCGTACGCGCCGCTCGCCCTGCTGGACGAGGCGACCTGCCATCTGGACCCGGAGGCGGAGGAGCGCGCGGAGCGGGCGTTCGCGGCCCGGCCGGGCGGGACCCTGGTGGTGGTCGCCCACCGCCTCGGCTCGGCCCGCCGCGCCGACCGGGTGCTGCTCATGGACGGGCCGCGGACCGCCTGCGGCAGCCACGACGAGCTGGTGCGGCGCTCACCGGCGTACCGCGCGCTCGCCGGCGGCCGGCCGCCGTCACAGCCAGCCCTCGCCGCGGGAGATGCGGATCGCGTCGACCCGGTTGCGGGCCCCGGTCTTGCGGGTGATGGCCGCCATGTAGTTGCGCACCGTCCCGTGGGACAGGTGCAGGCTCCCCGCGATCTCCGCGACGGAGGCGCCCTCGGCGGCCAGGGCTAAGACGCTCAGCTCTCTTCGGGTCAGCGGCATCTGCGCCGCCTTGAGGAACCCGAACCCCAGCGAGTCGTCGATGAAACGATCCCCCTTCGCCACCCTGCGGATCGCGCGGACCAGCCGCTCGGGCGAGCCCGCCTTGTCGACGTAGCCCAGCGCGCCCGCCTCGATGGCCCGTCTGAGCAGGCCGGGGCGGTTGCCGTTGGCCAGTACCAGCAGCCTGGGCGGCGTGCGCCCCGGACCGCCGGTGGTCAGCTCGCCGAGCGGCGGCATGCCGTCGTGGTCCTCGCGGTCCAGGTCCGCCGCGCAGACGTCCGGCTGCACGGACCGCAGCCGGCCGGCCGCGCCGGACCAGGGGGTGTCGTAAACCCCCAGGTCAGGTTCGCGGCGCAACCAGTCCGCCAGGATGGATCGCATCAGACACGCCTCGTGCACCAGAAGTACCCGGATCACCGATGTTCCTTCCACTTGCCGTCGCCGGTCATGGCCTTGAGCGCGTGCCCCATTCTTGGCCGACATCGCCTCACCGGGGGACGGAAATCCGGCCAACGGGATGCGCGGGGGCGCGCGAGCTCCGCCCGTGCTCCACCACACGCATCGACTTCGGGGGCATGGCTCGGGAAGGTCGGGGTATGTAGTGGTTTTTCCCCGTAGCCGCCGGTGCCCCGCCGTTGGGGCGCTCGCCGCGCTCGCCGCGCGCGGCGGGCCGGAGCGAGGGAGATTTGAGCCCTGGGACTCGTCCCGCGGCGCTGCGAGGAGGTGGTCGGCGTGCCCGACGGTCAGGCGCCGGCGCCGCGCGAGGCGCCCTCGAGCGGCCCCCTGATGTCGCTGGCGCTGGCCACGATGATGGACGGCGTCAACGCCCACGCCGGTGCGGTCTACCTGATGAACCCCGACGGCTCCGTCCTGGAGATGGCGGTGATGGCGGGGATGCCCCGGGCGTTCGCGGCGCCCTGGGAGCGGGTCGGGGTGGGCGCCCCCATTCCGGTCGCCCAGGCGGTGCGCGACCGGCGGCTGGTCTGGGTGGGCGGCGAGGAGGACATGGCGCGCCGCTATCCGCGCGTCGCCGTGGTCCTGCCCTACGCCTTCGCGCTCGCCGCGCTGCCGGTGGCGACCGCCACCCAGGTGTACGGGGCGGTCTTCGTGACCTGGCCCGGTGCCCATCCGCACCAGCTGACCGACCGGGAACGGGAGCACCTGACCGCGGCCTGCGAACGGCTCGCCGTGCGGCTGGAACGGGCCGCGCAGGAGAGCCGCCCGGTGCTCCCCGAGGCCGACCTGCTCGCCGCGCCGCCGACCGGGGGCGTGGCCGGCGCGCTGGGTTCGGTCGAGGCGGCGCGGATGGCGGCGCGGCTGCCGTACGGGCTGTGCTCGCTGGATCTGCACGGCCGGATCACCTACGCCGGCCCGGCCGCGGCCACGCTGATCGGCGTCCCCACCAGCCCGCTGCTCGGTACCCAGCTGTGGGCGGCCGTGCCGTGGCTGAACGATCCCGTGTACGAGGACCGGTACCGGGCCGCGCTGCTCAGCCAGCAGAGCACCTCGTTCGTGGCGCTGCGCCCGCCGGGCGACTGGCTGTCGTTCCGGCTGTACCCGAGCCGGACGGGGCTGAGCGTCCGGGTCGGCAGGGCGCGGCCGGTGGCGGCGGTCGCCCCGGGCCCGGCCGGGCGCGGCCGGTCCCCCCGGGGGCGGGTTCGGCGCGGGCGGGGACGCGGGTGCGGGGGGTGGGGTGCGGGCCTGCGGCCGGGTGCTGGGGGCGGCGGCCGTGTTCTTCGCGCCGTCCCGGGACGCGTCGGCGTGGGGCAGGCGTTCGCCGACGTTTCCCTGCCGGAGGGAGGGACGGGCGACCTGGCGGCCCACGCGGGCACCGTCTATGCACGACTGGGCCGATACAGCCGGTGATTGATCAACAACGCTCCGCTTCGGACAGTGAGTGGAATCCTCGCTTCAGCGAATCTGCACATCCACCACTCACCGAGGTCACCGGTCCCCGGGGTTCTGCACATGCGCGCGCCCCGGGGCACGCCTTTGGGGCGGGAGTGCCGGATTCGCCGACCGGGCGGCAAGAGGCGGGCGCGCGGCGATGCCGGGCGGCGTGTGAAGAAGTCGGCGACAAGCCGTGCGCACACCTGCACGGTTGACCGCCCCTGTGACGCAAGTGCCCTGGTGGGGCCGGTGATTGATTGGAAGCCCACGGTCGCCGCGTGCTTTGATCCATCGCACCGCGGGGTCCGCGGAGGGCTCCTCGGCCAGGGGCGCCCGGCGCCCGTGGTCGCGGCCGTCCATCTGTCCCCAGAGGGGGCCGCTCCCCCCTTGTGAAATTGCCATACGAAGGGAAGTTCCATCATGAACTCCACCCCCCAGTTCGAGACCGTTGAGATCTCCGACGCCGAGCTCGACAACGTCTCCGGCGGCCTCTCCGTGAACGCCGTGAGCACCGTCGTCGGCGTGGTGGACGGCGTCGCCCCGGTCTCCGGCCTGGTCAACACGGTCGTCGGTACCGTCGAGGGTGTCACCGGCCTGAACACCGCTCCGGTCACCCACCTGGTCGCCGGTCTCTGATCGCACACCAGTACCGCTGAGTCCCGGAGCCGTTCGCCGGCTTCGGGACTCTTCGGATGCCGTCACCCAGTCCACCCGGTGAGGGAAGATCCGTGCAGTTCCGCCAACAGGCCCTCGCCAAGCTCCAGTCGCCCGAGGAGCTCGACCTCCCGGTACGTCTCGCCCGCCCGCAGGGCTGGCTCGTGCTGTCGGTGACCGTGGTCGCGATGGCCGCCGCGTCCGTGTGGGCCGTGACCGGTTCGGTCACCTCCACCGTGAGCGCGCCCGCCATCCTCACCCACGGCGAGGGCAGTTACGTCCTGCAGAGCCCGGTCGCGGGCCAGGTCACCGCGATCCTCGCCGAGGAGGGCGAGCGGCTTCCCGCGAACTCCCCGCTGCTGAGGGTGCGCACGAGCGGGGGCGAGACCGTCGTCCGCACGATCGCGGCCGGCCGCCTCACCGCGCTCGCCGCCACGATCGGCCAGATCATCGCGACCGGCGCGAACGTCGCCGCCGTCGAGAAGGTCGCCGGCGCGGACGACCCGCTGTACGCCACGGTGTACGTCCCCGCCGAGAACGCCGGCTCCATCCCCGCGAACGCGGCCGTGGACCTGACCGTGCAGACCGTTCCGGCCCAGGAGTACGGCGTCCTGCGCGGCCACGTGCAGTCGGTGGACCGCTCCCCGCAGTCACCGCGGGAGATCGCCGCGTTCCTCGGCGACAGCCAGCTCGGCGAGCAGTTCACGAAGGACGGCCGCCCGGTCGCCGTCCTGGTCCGCCTCGACGAGTCCGCCGGCACGAGGAGCGGCTACCGGTGGTCCTCCGCCGGCGGACCGCCGTTCCCCCTCACCTCCATGACGATGGCCACGGGCTCGATCCGGCTGGCCGGCCAACGTCCCGTCGATTGGCTGCTGCCGTGACCGCCGCCGCCCCCGAGACCCGGGGCCGCCGCCGCGCCGCCCCGCCCGGACGCACCGTCCCCAAGGGCCGCCGCCGCGCCGTCCGCACCCCCACGGTCCTGCAGATGGAGGCCGTCGAGTGCGGCGCCGCCTCCCTCGCCATGGTGCTCGGCCACTACGGCAAGCACGTCCCGCTGGAGGAGCTGCGCATCGCCTGCGGCGTCTCCCGCGACGGCTCGCGCGCCAGCAATCTGCTGAAGGCGGCGCGCGGCTACGGCCTGACCGCCAAGGGCATGCAGATGGACCTGGCCGCGCTCGCCGAGGTCAAGGCGCCGGCGATCCTGTTCTGGGAGTTCAACCACTACGTCGTCTACGACGGCGTGGGCCGCCGCTTCGGACGCCGGGGCGTCTTCGTCAACGACCCCGCCAAGGGCCGTCGTTTCGTGCCGATGGAGGACTTCGACGGCAGCTTCACCGGCGTCGTCCTGACGCTGGAGCCGGGGGACGGCTTCACGCGCGGCGGACGCAGGCCGGGCGTCTGGGGCGCGATGCCCGCCCGGCTGCGCGGCACCGCCGGCACCCTGCCCGCCGCCGTGCTGGCGAGCCTGCTGCTGGTGTTGGTCGGCGCGGCCGTGCCCGCGCTCGGCCGGACCTACATCGACACGTTCCTGATCGGCGGGCAGACCTCGCTGCTGGACGTGCTGTTCGCCTCCATGGGCGCCTGCGTGCTGCTGACGCTGGTGCTGACCTGGTTGCAGCAGGCCAACCTGCACCACGGCCGCATCATCTCCTCGACGCTGTCCAGCGCGCGCTTCCTGCGGCACCTGCTGCGCCTGCCGGTCACCTTCTTCTCCCAGCGCAGCCCGGCCGACCTGGTGCAGCGCCTGCAGTCCAACGACGCGGTGGCCGAGACGCTCGCCCGCGACCTGGCGGCGGCGGGGGTGGACGCGGTGGTCGTGGTGCTGTACGCCGTGCTCCTCTACACCTACGACCCGCAGCTCACCTTCGTCGGCGTCGGCGTGGCGCTGCTGAACATCGTCGCCATGCGGGTGGTGATCCGGCTGCGCGCGACCCGGACGGCCAAGCTGCGCGCGGACCACGCCCGGCTCACCAACACCGCGTACACCGGTCTGCAGCTGATCGAGACGATGAAGGCGACCGGCGGCGAGGACGGCTACTTCCGCAAGTGGGCCGGACAGCACGCCACCACGCTGGAGGAGCAGCAGCGGCTCGGTGTGCCGAGCGCCTGGCTGGGCGTGGTCGCGCCGACGCTGGCGACGCTGAACAGTGCGCTGATCCTGTGGATCGGCGGCATGCGGGCGATCGAGGGCCACATCTCGGTCGGCCTGCTGGTCGCCTTCCAGGCGCTGGTCACCCGGTTCACCGCCCCGCTGACCCGGCTGAACGGCGTCGCGGGCCGCATCCAGGACTTCGCGGCGGACGTGGCCCGGCTGAAGGACGTGGAGAACTTCCGCACCGACCCGCTGTACGACCGCGCGGGCGGCGACTCCACCCGGCGCCTGCACGGCCACGTCGAGCTGGAGGACGTCACCTTCGGCTACAGCCCGCTCGACAAGCCCCTGCTCACCGGCTTCGACCTGACCGTCGGGCCGGGCCGGCAGGTGGCGCTCGTCGGCGGCTCGGGCAGCGGCAAGTCGACCGTCTCCCGGCTGATCTCGGGTCTGTACACGCCCTGGGAGGGCGTGATCCGCATCGACGGGCAGCGGCTGGAGGACATCCCGCGCGGCGCGCTCGCCGCCTCCGTCTCCTTCGTCGACCAGGACGTGTTCCTGTTCGAGGGCTCGGTGCGGGACAACGTGGCGCTGTGGGACCCGTCCGTCCCGGACGAGGCGGTGGTGGAGGCGCTCAAGGACGCGGCGCTGCACGACGTCGTGACGCGCCGGCCCGGCGGCATCCACAGCCGGGTCGAGCAGGACGGCCGCAACTTCTCCGGCGGGCAGCGCCAGCGTCTGGAGATCGCCCGGGCGCTGGTGCGCCGGCCCAGCATCCTCGTGCTGGACGAGGTGACCAGCGCGCTCGACGCCGAAACGGAGCTGGTCGTCATGGACAACCTGCGCCGGCGCGGCTGCGCCTGTGTGGTGATCGCGCACCGGCTCAGCACCGTGCGGGACAGCGACGAGATCGTCGTACTCCAGCACGGCGCGATCGTGGAACGGGGCCGGCACGACGAGCTGGTGGCACGCGGCGGCGCCTACGCGGCGCTGGTCAGGGAGCGGTGAGATGACGACCGTGCACGGCGACGACTACGTCCTCGGTGCGCTCGGCTCGGTGGGCACGCCCGTCGACTGCGCCGGGTCCGGCCGGCTGGACCTGGCGGGGCCGCAGGTGCTGTGGCTCGTCGCGGCGGGCGCCCTCGACCTGTTCGCGGTGGACGCCGCCCAGCAGGGCCACTGGCACCACCTCGGCCGGCTGGAGGCGGGCACGCTGCTGCTCGGGCCGGTCGCGGGCCCGCAGCACACGCTGGTCGCCCGCCCGGTCCGGGACTGCGTGGTGCGCCGCATCGGGCTGCGCGAGCTGTACCAGCCGGCGCGGACGCAGACGTGGTCGTACGACGAGTACGGCGACCCGCGGTACGTCCCGCCCACGACGAGCCCGCTGGAGTACGCCCTGGCGCTCGGCGTCGGGCGCGGGCTGTCGGTCCTCTTCCAGGCGCCGACGGCGGGTGAGCGGGCCGCCGAGATGACCGACGACGACGTGTTCTGGATGCAGGTGCCGCCCGGCAGCGTCCAGTACGGCTCGCTGTACGGCGCGGAGGCCGCCGCCGACCTGCTGATGGACCCGGCCCTGTGGCAGGGCATGGTCGACCAGCAGTACCGCCTGCTGACCACCCTGGACCGCTGGATCGAGCAGCTGGAGCGCACCCACGAGACGCGCACCGCCGCCGGGATCAGGGCCGGTGAGCAGGTCCGCGCGCAGGCCGACCGGACGCTGCTCGCCGCGATCGGCAGGACGTCCGCCCAGCGCACCACCGCCGCCGACGCGGACGCCACGTACGCCGCGTGCAGGCTGGTCGCCGCCGCGGCCGGGATCCGGCTCGCCGACCCCGGGCACGGCGGCGCCGAGAGCGACCGGCTCGACCCGGTCGAGCGGATCGCGCTGGCCTCGCGCGTGCGGACCCGCGCGGTACGCCTGGACGGCGGCTGGTGGCGGGAGAACGTGGGTCCGCTGGTGGGCCGGCGGGCCCTGTCGGGGGCGCCGGTCGCGCTGCTGTGGCGGCGCGGCGGCTATGTGGCGGTGCATCCGGCGACCGGACGCGAGACGCCGGTCGAGAAGGCCAACGCGCCGGAGTTCGAGCCGCGCGCGGTGATGTTCTACCGGCCGCTGCCCGAACGCCCGCTGGGTCCGCTCGGGTTGCTGCGGTTCTGCCTGCGGGGCACCCGCGGCGATGTGGCCGGGCTGCTGCTCAGCGGGCTGGTCACGGTGGCGATCGGCGCGCTGGTGCCGATCGCCACCGGCAAGGTGCTCGGCGAGTTCGTGCCGAAGGCGCAGGCGGGGCTGATCGCGCAGGTCTGTCTGGCGGTGATGGTCAGCAGCGTCGTCGCGGCGGCGTTCATGCTGCTGCAGAACATGACCATCCTGCGCCTGGAGGGCCGGATCGAGGCGACGCTCCAGCCGGCCGTGTGGGACCGGCTGCTGCGGCTGCCGACCACGTTCTTCACCGGCCGGTCCACGGGGGAACTGGCCAGTGCGGCCATGGGCATCAGCGCGATCCGCAGGCTGCTCGCGGGCGTCGGCCCGACCGTCGCCCAGTCGGTGACCGTCGGCGCGATGAACCTGGGGCTGCTGCTCTGGTACAGCGTCCCGTTGGCGCTGGCCGCCATGGGCATGCTCGTCGTGATCGCCGCCGTCTTCCTCGGGCTCGGACTGTGGCAGGTGCGCTGGCAGCGGCGTCTGACCGTGCTCACCAACAAGCTGAACAACCAGGCCTTCCAGACCTTGCGCGGCCTGCCCAAGCTGCGCGTGGCGGCGGCCGAGAACTACGCCTACGCCGCCTGGGCGGCCGAGTTCGCGCGCAGCCGCGAGCTCCAGCAGCGCCTGGGGCGGATCAAGAACCTCACCACGGTGCTCGGCGCGATCTACCTGCCGCTGTGCTCGCTGCTGATGTTCATGCTGCTCGCGGGCCCGGCGCGGGGCTCGATGTCCGCCGCCGACTTCCTCGCCTTCAACACCTCGGTGACGATGCTGCTCACCTCCGTCACCCAGATCACCGGCGCGTTCGTGTCGCTGGTGGCGGCGCTGCCGCTGTACGAGGAGATCAAGCCGGTGCTCCGGGCGACGCCGGAGGTACGTACGGCCAGCACCCGGCCGGGCCCGCTCTCCGGGGCCGTGGAGGCGCGGCGGTTGTCGTTCCGGTACTCCGACGACGGGCCGCTGGTCCTGGACGACGTGTCGTTCGAGGTGCGGCCGGGCGAGTTCGTGGCGGTGGTCGGGCCGTCCGGCTGCGGCAAGTCGACCCTGCTGCGGCTGCTGATCGGCTTCGACAGGCCGCTCTCCGGGAGTGTGCTCTACGACGGTCAGGACCTGGCCGCGCTGGACCAGTCGGCCGTGCGCCGGCAGTGCGGGGTGGTGCTCCAGCACGCGCAGCCGTTCACCGGTTCGATCCTGGACGTCATCTGCGGCACCGAGCCGTACACGCCGGAGGAGGCGATGGCGGCGGCCGAGCTGGCGGGGCTCGCCGAGGACATCCGGCGGATGCCGATGGGGCTGCACACCATCGTCGCGGGCAACGGGGCGATCTCCGGCGGCCAGCGGCAGCGGCTGATGATCGCCCAGGCGCTGATCCGGCGGCCGCGCATCCTCTTCTTCGACGAGGCGACCAGCGCCCTGGACAACGAGACGCAGCGCAAGGTCATCGAGAGCACCAAGGCCCTCCAGGCCACCCGGATCGTCATCGCCCACCGGCTGTCGACGGTGCTGGACGCCGACCGGGTCATCGTGATGGAGGACGGCAAGGTCGCCCAGCAGGGACCGCCGGCGCAGCTGCTCGCGGACACCGGCGGCCGGCTGCACGAGCTGGTGCGGCGGCAGTTGGCGTAGCCCGCCGCCGTGCCGCGTCCGGCGGCCTTCCGGCGCACGGGCGCACTCCGGGCGGCGCACGGGGGCCGGGACACTTGAAGTGCGGTCCGACCGGGTACCCGCCTGGCCATGCGAATCAGCGTGGTGGACGTGGGATCGAGAACGGTCCGGCTGGTGGTGGCGGACGCGGAGGGCGGCGTGCCGCTGCCGGTCCATACCGCCAAGTGGCGGCTGCGCCTGTGCGAGGACGTCAAGCCCGGGGAGGCGATCCCGGAACCGGCCGTCGAACGGCTGGCGGAGGCGGTCGCCGAGGCGAGCCGTGCGTCGGCGCGGTGGGGCGCGGCGGGTCCGCTGGCCTTCGCCACGACGGTCGTGCGCGGCGCCCCGAACCGTCTTGAGGTGCTGCGCACCGTGCGGTCCCGGACCGGGGTGGAGCTGTGCACCCTGCCCGGCGAGCTGGAGGCCGAACTGACGTTCCTCGGCGCGCGGCGCTGGATGGGGTGGCGGTCGGGACCGCTGGCCCTGCTGGACATCGGCGGCGGCTCCCTCGAAGTGGCCTTCGGCCGGGGACGGCTGCCGGACTTCGTGGCCTCGCTGCCGCTCGGCGCGGGACGGCTGACCCACGAGTTCTTCGGGGAGCAGGACCCGCCGTCGCCCGAGCAGGTGCGGGCGCTGCGCCGCAAGGTCAGGCACCAGCTGCGGGACGTCGGCGCGCGGATCCGCTGGGAGGGGCCGCGGTCGGCGGTGGTCACCTCGCGGACCTTCCAGCAACTGGGCCGGCTGTGCGGCGCGGTGCCGGGGCGGGAGGGGCCCTTCGTCGACCGGCAGGTGCGGCGCGCGGACCTCAGGGCGGCGGTGACCCGGCTGGCCGCGCTGCCCGCCGCCGAGCGGGCGCTGCTGCCCGGCATCTCCGCGCCGCGCGCCGCGCAGAGCCTGGCCGGGGCGGTGATCGGGCACACGGCGATGAAGGTGACCGGGCTCAAGACGGTCACCGTGTGCCCGTGGGCGATCCGCGAGGGCGTCCTGCTGCGGCACATCGAGGAGGGCGCGGGCTGGTGGGCGGAGGTCTGCCGGCTCAGCGCGGAGACCGCGCCGCCGGACCCGGTACCGCTGCGGATCGCCACCGCCACGTCCTGACGCCACCGCGTCACTCACGTCGCCCGCGTCACCCGTCCGGAGGCCTGCGTCACCCACCCGGAGAAAGGATTCACCGTGACCGAGCACGGCGACGACGGCAAGCACTCCGACAAGCGCCCCGAGCACGCCGAGCACGCCGAGACGGCCGGCGAGGAGGTGCTGCGCGAGATCCGTGACGCCGGGCACCGCACCGAGGAGTCCCCCGAGGAACGCCGGCACCGGGAGGCCGGGGAGGCGATCACGCCCGACACCGGAGCCCAGGAGCACTCCTAGGGGGACTGACGGTCGTCCGAGGGGCGGGGCGCCGGGGGCGGCGCCCCGCCGGCCTCACCCGGGCGGTGCCCCACCGGCCGCGCCGCCGGGGCCCGGGCCACCCCGGTCGGGCTGGCCGCCATCGCGCGGCCCGTGCGGTGGGACCAGTCGCGGCCACGCTCGTGGTCGAGGTAGCCGGGGCCGGGGCGGCCCGCGCGTCACCCCCCGGCGCGATGTCCAGGTCGACGGCGCGCACTCCCCCGACCTCCACGTCGTCCTTCCGCAGCCGCTCGACCACGCCCCGGGCCGGGGCGTCCGTGTCGGAAGGCTCGGGGGACGGCTTGAGTGTGCGGTTGATCACGAGTGCCTTCACGGGACTCAGGGGACACCCCGGGGGGCCCGGTGCCGGCCGGTGGGACAACCGGCGTCACCCGGGTACTCGGTCCCGCATGACGCACGACCACCATGAACCACAGCTGCCCCCCGCCCGCGGACCCCTGTCCGCCGCGGTCATGGGGTACCTCCGGGGCGCGGGCCCGCTGCCCGACCCGGCCGGGGCCGCGAGCGCGGCCCCGTACGGCGACGACCTCCAGCTCGCCCTCTACCTCTGCTACGAGCTGCACTACCGCGGTTTCGACGGCGTGCCCGCGGCCCGCGAGTGGGACCCCGGCCTGCTGCGCGTCCGCGCCGCGCTGGAGGACCGCTTCCTGTCCGCCCTGCGCGCCGACACCCCGGTCCACGACAGCGTCGAGGACGCCCTGGCGGAGATCCTCGTCGAACCGGTCGACGGCACCGGCGTCACCCACTTCCTGCGGGACAAGGGCGAGCTGTGGCAGCTGCGCGAGTACGCGGCCCAGCGCTCCCTGTACCACCTGAAGGAGGCGGACCCGCACGCCTGGGTACTGCCCCGGCTGTGGGGCAGGGCGAAGGCGGCGATGGCGGCCGTGGAGTTCGACGAGTTCGGCGGCGGGCGGCCCGACCGCGTCCACGCGCGTCTGTTCGCCGACCTGATGACGGACCTGGACCTGGACACGGCCTACGGGCGCTACCTCGACGCGGCCTGCGCCGAGACCCTCACCACGGTGAACCTCATGTCCCTGTTCGGCCTGCACCGGTCACTGCGGGGCGCCCTGGTGGGCCACTTCGCGGCCGTGGAGGTCACGTCGTCGCCGGGTTCCCGGCGGCTCGCCGAGGCCATGCGGCGCACCGGCGCGGGACCCGCCGCCGAGCACTTCTACGACGAGCACGTGGAGGCCGACGCGGTGCACGAGCAGGTCGTACGGCAGGACGTGATCGGCGGCCTGCTGGCCGACGAGCCGTGGCTCGCGCCCGACATCGCCTTCGGCATCGACGCCACCGGGTTCGTCGAGGACCGCCTCGCCGAGCGGCTGCTCACCGAATGGCGGGAGGGCAGGACGTCACTGCGCACTCCACTGACGTCCGAAACCTCCCTTATTTCCTGAATGCGGGGGTACTTGATGGCCGTGAATCCTCTGGTTCCCCCCGGCGTCTACACGCCCCAGGAAGACACCGCCCTGCTGGCCGAGGCCCTGGCCGAGGAGCCGCTCCCACCGGGCGCCGAGGTGCTCGACGTGGGCACCGGCACCGGTGCGCTGGCGCTGAGTGCCGCGCGGCGCGGCCTGCGGGTGACGGCCGTCGACGTCTCGTGGCGGGCGGTGGCCGCGGCCCGGGTCAACGCCTGGCGGTCCGGCTTGCAGCTGCGCATCCGGCACGGCAACCTCTTCGACCCCGTGCGCGAACGTAAGTTCGACATGATTCTGGCCAATCCGCCCTACGTGCCGTCCCCGGACGGCGACGCGCGGCCGCGCGGTGCGGCCCGGGCGTGGGACGCGGGCCACGACGGGCGGCTGGTGCTGGACCGGATCTGCCGGCAGGCGCCCGCCCTGCTGCGCCCGGGCGGGGTCCTGCTGATCGTCCACTCGGCCCTCAGCGGGCCGGAGCGGACGCTGGAGCTGCTGCGCGGGGCCGGTCTGAAGTCGAGCGTGATCCGCCGCAGCCGGATCGCCTTCGGTCCCGTCCTGCGGGAGCGGCAGGACTGGCTGCGGCAGCGGGGGCTGCTGTCCGCCGCCGAGAACAAGGAAGAACTGGTGGTCGTCCGTGCCGAACTCCCCGACTGACCCCCCGCGCCGGATCACCGTCCGGCACCGCGGTCCCCTGCTGGTGGAGGGACCGGTGGAAGTGGAGCTGGAGGACGGTACGACCGTCTCCTCGGACCGCTTCCGGGTCGCCCTGTGCACCTGCCGGCGCAGCCGCCGGTACCCCTGGTGCGACACCAGCCACCGGGATAGGGCGCGACGGCCGGACGAGTGATCCCGGGGGAACGAGTGATCCCAGGGGTCGGCGGGCGGCCCCACTCCGCCCGGCCGACCCCTGGGGCGGGATCCCAGGGCCTCCACGCCGACGGCCCGCACTCCCCAACTGCGGGTCGTTCGCGGCACGCGCGCAGGCCATGCGATCCCGGTCCTCAGAACGTGAAGAGGCTCGCCCCGTACGAGTTCTTCACGCATTCATTGGCGAACGTGCGCTCATGGGAGACGTACTGGCCCTGCCACACGCCGTCGACCCGGACGACCACGGGGTCGTACTCCCGGGTGCACCACACGCCGGGCCGGCTCTCCAGGGCGTCGAGGTTCCCGTCGGCGCCGCGCAGTTCGGCACAGGCCGCGACGGCGTTCGGATGCGTCCCGGCGGCCCGGGGAGCGCAGCTGAGGGTCACGGCGCGCTCGGGGGTGACCGTGGCCGAGCTCTCGCCGTGGCCCGTGGTGAGCACCAGGGCCGACGGGGCGTGGAGCGCGGCGGGGCCGGTGGCCGGGTCGGCGTGCGCGGCTCCGGTCAGGGGCCCGCAGACGGCGGCGGCCGTGAGGCCGAGGCGTGCTGCCCAGCGCGCGGGGTTCCGCATGGTGTGCATCCTTCCGCTCGATCGGACGGGTCACCGGACCGGGCGTCTCGGTGGTGTCCGACCGGCGAGCGCGAGTCTGCCGAGTCCGCCGCCGAATCTCACCTCCACCCCATGTGTTTCAGTAACATTGCGTATTGAATCAGTGGCGTGAAGTCACGGGATTCGAACGTTACAATCGCCTCCCGGCGCGGCCCTTGATCGCCCGACGCAACTTGATGGCCGGATGTGTGCGGTTCCGCAATCGGCCGGAAACATGTCGGATGCACCCCGGTCTCCGCCCGTCATGACCCGTGTACTCCCGCGCGAGCCGGCCGGCCGCGGTCACCGGTGGCCCGCTGGACGGATCCGCCCCTACTCGCCAGTATCGTCGGGACGGCGCGGCTCGACGGTGAGAGGCGGGGACCTGGCGGTGGCGAAGCACTGGGCCGACTTCCAGTACGAGATCTACCTGAACGGGATGACGGGGGCCGTGCCGCGGCTGCCCACCGACCTGACCCGGCTCGAGGAGCTCACCGAGCGGCGGCTCGGCCCCGGGCCCGTCGGCTATGTCGCGGGCGGCGCGGGCGACGGCAGTACGGCCCGGGCCAACCGGGCGGCGCTGCGGCGCCGCCGGATCGTGCCGCGGATGCTGCGCGACGTGCACGAGCGGGACCTGTCGGTGCGGGTGCTGGGCCGGACGCTGCCCGCGCCGGTGGCGCTGGCGCCGGTCGGGGTGCTGTCGATCATGCATCCGGACGCGGAGCCCGCCGCCGCCCGGGCCGCCGCCGCCCAGGGCGTGCCGTATGTGCTGTCCTCGGCGTCCAGCACACCGATCGAACAGGTCGCCGAGGCGATGGGCGACGCCGAGCGGTGGTTCCAGCTGTACTGGGCCAGGGACCGCGAGGTGACGCGGAGTTTCCTGAACCGGGCGCAGGCGTCCGGCTTCGGCGTCCTGGTCGTCACGCTGGACACCCCGCTGCTCGCCTGGCGGCCGCGCGACCTCGACCAGGCCTATCTGCCGTTCCTGCACGGGGTGGGCACCGCCAACTACTTCTCCGACCCGGCGTTCCGGGCGGGCCTCGCCAAGCCGGTGCACGAGGACCCGGACGCGGCGGTGACGCACTTCTTCGGGATGTTCGCCGACCCCGCCAGGACCTGGCCGGATCTGGCGTTCCTGCGGGAGAACTGGGACGGCCCGATCGTGCTGAAGGGCGTGCTGCACCCGGACGACGCCCGGCGGGCGGCCGACGCCGGGATGGACGGCGTGGTGGTGTCCAACCACGGCGGGCGCCAGGTGGCCGGCGCGGTGGCGGCGGCCGACGCGCTGCCCGGCGTGGTGGCGGCGGCCGGTGACCGGCTGACGGTGCTCTTCGACAGCGGGGTGCGCACCGGGGACGACGTCTTCAAGGCGCTCGCGCTCGGCGCGCGGGCCGTCCTGGTCGGCCGGCCGTACGTCTACGGTCTCGCGCTCGACGGCCAGGCGGGCGTGGAACACGTCATCCGCTGCCTGCTGGCCGAACTCGACCTGACCCTCGCCCTGTCCGGCCACGCCACGCCCGCGACCGCCGGCGCCGCCGACCTCGTGGAGGGGCCCGCCTGACGACCGCGCGGGGCGGCCCGCCCGCCACCGCCCCGCCTTGACGGTGACCGCTACGCCCCGCCGCCGAGGCCCGCCTGCCGTGCCGACGGGTCGACCGTCTCGGCGACCGACAGGGAGCCCGCGCCGGCCGGCCGCGGGTCGGTCAGCCACCGCTGGGCGTCGGATCCGTCGCGGACCTTGACCACCACGTCGGCTCCCGGGTCCCCGGTGGCGGGGCCGAGCGCGAGCCGCTCGTCCCAGCGGGGCAGCAACTCGCCCCGGACAGTGAGGTCGTAGCGCACGTCGTCGGCGCGCTCGTCCTGCTCCCCGGCGCAGGTGCCGAGGATGACGACCCCGGCGTCCGCGCGCGAGTCCAGGCACAGACCGGGATCGGCCCCACTGCGCAGCAGCCCGTCGTTCTCGTACGTCCACTGCTGCTCCGGCTCGGCGGAACACACCGCCAGTACGGCCCCGGTCCCGGCCGCGGGCTCGTCGCGGACGCCGAGGCACAGCCCGCCGGCGGCGTTGCGCAGTCGGGTCTGCCGTGGCGCGGCGGGGAGCTGGGCGGGGCCGGGGGGCGTCGCCGCGGCCGTGGGCCAGGACTGGGTGCCGGTGCCGGCGGCCGGCCCGGTGGGGTCGGTGGCGCCCGCGGGGTCGGTGTCGCCGTCGTAGGACGACAGGCTGGTGGCCAGGAGGGTGCCGAGCAGGGCGGCCGAGGCGATGCCGGCACCCGTGCGCAGCGCCCGGGAGGAGCGCCCGGTCAGTCCGGGGAGGCGGGCCAGGACGTCGTGGCGGGCCGCGCCGCGGGCGCGGGCGCGGCGGGCTCCGGCACGGGTGCGCGGCCGGTGCTGGGCGCGGCCGGGACGGGAGTCGAGATAGCGGCGGCTGCCCCAGCCCAGCACGGCCTCGGCGAGCAGGGTGCCCAGCCCGCCCTCGAAGTGGCTGAGCTGTTCGGCGGTGTCACGGCAGTGGCGGCACTCCGCGAGATGCCGTCGGACGTCCGGCTGCAGGGCGCCGCCCCGGCGGATCAGGACGTCGAGGAGGCGGTTGTGGTAACGGCAGTCCTTGGACGGGGCGAGTTCGTGATGGGCCCGTACCAGCGCCTCGCGGAATGCGTCCCGGGCCTGTTCCAGCAGGGCCGACGCGGTGCCGGTGTCGGTGCCGAGCAGACGGGCGGGGAAGGTGACCGGTTCCGCCTCGACCTCGGTGTGCCACAGCAGCGTGCGGGCCGCCGCGGGAAGGCGCTGGAATGCGTGCTGGGTCAGCCTGCGGTTTTCCGGCGTCATCGACGTGGCGGCGCGCATACCGCGCCCCCCGGCCGGTTTCTGCAACTCCGGCAGTGCCCCCGCTATTCGCTCCTCGGCGGACCACAGCCGGACGACGTCGCGCACGGTCACCAGCAGCCGCGGCCGCAGCGCCTCGCCCGGCTCGCCCAGGGTGAGACGGCCGAGGACCTGGTGGACGGCCGCCGAGGTGACCATGGCGGCGGTGCCCGCGGAGGAGGCGAGGCAGATCACCGCGTAGTCGTGCGCCGGCTGCCAGTGGCGGGCGATCAGCAGCGCCGTGGACCGGGCGACGTCGGCCTCCGGGGCCCCGGTCAGCCGGGCGGCGAGGGCGGCGTCGGACTCGCCCGGATCACCGCCGGGCGGCGGGCAAGGAGGGTGAGGGGGGTGGGCGGTGGGCACTGAGCGGATTCCTTCCCACGCAAGGTGACACAAGAGTGCTGGCCGTCAAAAAGGCGGGCCCGGTTGGTGCGTACCTTTTCCACGGGGCGCGAGGGGTGTGAATTGTGCGCGTGCGCCCGGCCATTCACCCCCCGCCGGAGAGCTCACCTTTGCACAGCTCACTCTGGACAAACAAGGCGCTTGAGTAACATCCGCGCCACCGGACCGCGCCACTGACAGATAGTTGAATTCAGTCGCAACTCACGCGCGCGGGTGAGCCATTCGATATTCGGGCGCCCGGGAAACTGTTCCGGCCGGACTCCGGTCGGGAGTCCGGCCGGCAGTCGGCTCGCGCGTCCGGCCGCCCGTGCGGTCAGATCTGCCAGGACCGCAGCCGGTCCGCCGCGCCGTAGACGTCCGTCCTGCCGTCGATCAGGTCGCGGGTGAGGTCCACCAGAGCGCCGTAGGGCGGATCGATGCCGACCCCGCTGACGAACATGTACGCCACGGCGGTCGCGCAGGCGAAGCGGGCGTTGGCCGAGGGCAGCGGCCGGAGCAGGGCGAGGGTGTGCAGCAGGGCGGCGGCCCGCCAGGCGGGATCGGAGTTCACGCCGAGGCGGGGCGGGTCGACGCGGTGCCGGGCGACGGCGGCGACCAGGGCGGAGAAGTCGTTGATCGTCGGCTGGTCCGGGAGGACCTCCTCGTGCCGCTGGAGCAGCCAGGGCACGTCGATGTGCAGGACGGGGGACATCACTCAGGCGACCCGTCCCTCGCCGCCCGCGGGCGGCTCGTCGTCGGGGAAGGCGGCCGCGAACTCGTCCGCGTGGGTGGCGAAGAACCGGCGGAAGGCCTCCGCACCCTCCTGCAGCGCCCGGTGCCGGGCGATGTCGGCCGCGGCCGCCTCCCGCACGAGGGCCTTCATCGACGTACCGCGCTCCTTGGCGATCTGCCGCAGGTCCTCCAGCTCGCGCTCACTGAACTCCACGTTGAGGGCTGGCATGCGCTCACGGTACCGCCAGGGTACTCGCTGGTAAATACAACCAGCTCAGAGGTGCCGGGAGACGGTACCGGAACGGACAGGAGGTGCTCAGAATGCGCGAGCGGCCCGTAGCGTGGAGCGCCCCCGGGTCACCTTCGGTCCGCCGGGCCGGCCGGGTTGGCCGGGTTGGCCGGGCCGGTCGGCGGAGGCCGGCCCTGGTCCGCCACGAAGGACGCCATGCGGGCCAGCGCCGCGTTCCAGTTGACGGTCGTCTCGTTGGTCGACCAGCACTGGATGTCGTCGACGTAGCAGAGCTGGCCCACGCAGCCGCGCAGTCTGCTCTGCGCGTAGGGATCCTGGCGATGGGAGCGCTCCCACACAGCGGACGCCGTCATGGTTGTGGGTGGAGTGACGCGGCGTCAACGGTGCGGACCGCGAGAGTGAAGCCCGCGTCACCCGAGTGGCCCAGCCGTGGCTCACCGGTGGACGGGCGGCCGTCCGCGCCGCGTGACCGACCGGCGAGGGGGCCCGCAGGCCGGGCGGGGTGGCCGCCCACCACGTGCGCTCAGGGCGTCGCCGGGCAGACGGGAACGGCCGGACAGGCCCTACCGTGGTGCACGGAGGACACCTCACCGAGGAGTGGACGCATGACAGCCACCGATATCGGCGCCACCGGTCGTCCCATCCTGACCCAGGAAGGGCTCGCCCGGTTCCACCGGGACGGGTTCACGGTCGTCCGCGGGCTGTTCGGGCACGACGAGATCGGCCGTCTGTGCGCGCGGTTCACCGCGCTGCACGCGGCCGGGCCCGTGCCGGGGCACTTCGAGCCACGGGAGGGCGGCGACCCGCTCGCCGCCCACCCGAGGGTGATGCACCCGCACGAGATCGACGACCTGGCGCGGCGGTTCCTGCTGGACGCGCGGCTGCGCGAGGTGCTGGAGGTGCTGCTCGGCGAGGAGGTGCTGGCCGCGCAGAGCATGTTCTACTTCAAGCCGCCGGGCGCGCGCGGGCAGGCGCTGCACCAGGACAACTTCTACCTGCGGGTCGAGCCCGGCACCTGCGTGGCGGCGTGGGTGGCCTGCGACGTCATCGACCGGGAGAACGGCGGTCTGGAGGTCGTGCCGGGCACGCACCGCATGGACGTCTTCTGCCCGGAGGAGGCCGACGCGTCGGTGTCCTTCGCGCGGGAGTACGTCCCGCCGCCGCCCGGTCTGACGCCCGTGCCGGTCGACATGCGGCCGGGTGACGTCCTGTTCTTCAACGGCAGCCTGGTGCACGGCTCCGGGCCGAACCGGGCGGCCGACCGCTTCCGCCGCTCCTTCATCGGCCACTACGTCGGCCGCTCCACCGAGCGCATCGGCGGCCACTACCGCACCCTGACGATGAGCGGCGACCGGGTGCCGCTGCCGGAGAGCGAGGGTGCGGGCCCGTGCGGCACGGAGTTCGACCCACCGGGCCCGCACTGACCGTCGGTGCCCCGCCACGGGCTGCGTCGGGGCCCCGCCACGGGGTGCGTCGGTGCCCGGGCCGCGTCCGGCCGTGCGCCTTAGTCGCGAGCACGCTCCCGTCCCGGCGAGGCGAAGTCCCGCAGCGCCCTGCCGACGATCTCCTCGCCGGTGCCGTCCGAGGTGACGTTCGCGGTGTCGAAGAAGGTGATCCCGGCCTCCACCGGCCGGCGGATCAGCGGCCGCGCCGCCTCCTCGTCCAGGGTCCGCTCGTGCACGCCCCGGTCGGGAAGGCCGTAGGTCATGCAGCCCGGACAGATGCGGGAGACGTCCAGGTCCGTCGAACCGAGCTGCACGTACTGCGTCGTGGCTGCTGCTGCCGTTGGCGCCGGGCCGGCAGCGAGCGTACGTCGTCGGGCGGGGGCCGGTGGCGGTGCGGCCGGACCGGCTCAGCCGGTGGCGAAGGCCCGGGCCACCGCCAGGCTGTCCTCGTACACGTGGTGGCGGGTGATCAGGCCGTCCTCCACGGTGAGGTGCAGGGCGAACCGGGCCCGGTAGGCGCGCCCGGTGGGGCGGGCCGTCCCGCGGATCTCGCCGAGCACGACGGCGTCGGCACCGTCCACGAGGACGCGCTCGATCCGGGTGTCCGCGGCGCCGGGGACGTGGTGGGCGGCCAACTCCCGGTAGTGGGCGGCCACGTCGCCGCGGGTGCCGCGCTGGCTGATCCACGGCGTGTCGGCGCGGCCGTGCTCGTCCTGCGGCCAGCTCAGCTTCCAGTCGGCGTGCGCGGCGTACAGCTCGGCGATCCGCTCGGGGTCGCCCTCGCCGATCCTGCGCAGCAGTTCCTCGATCACGGCGCGGGTGGCGGGGGCGGTCGCGGTCGGGGTCATGGCCCACTCCTTCGGCTGACGGGCTGGTGCGGCGTGCGCTGCCGACTCTGCCGCGAGCGGGCGGTTTCCGCGATGACCCGTCAGGTAATGGCGGGCGGCGGTGTGTCGGCCCGGGCGGATGCATCCCGGGTGCGCCAGTGTGGGGACACCGTGACGGCCGGCTTCGGCTCAGGACGACAGGACGGATGCCATGCCCCTCGAAGGTGAGTACGAACCCAGTCCGACGCAGTGGGTGCGTGAACAGGTGGAGCTGTACGAGAGTTCCGGCGGTACGCAGGGCACGACCCTGCTGGACACCGGGTTGCCGGTGGTGCTGCTGACCACTCGCGGCGCGCGCAGCGGCAAGATCCGCAAAACGCCGCTGATGCGGATCGAGCACGAGGGGCGGTACGCCGTCGTGGCGTCCCAGGGCGGGGCGCCCCGGCACCCGGTCTGGTACCACAACGTCAAGGCCGATCCGCACGTGGAGCTCCAGGACGGGCCCGTCAAGCGGGACATGACGGCCCGGGAGGCCGACGGCGCGGAGAAGGCCGAGTGGTGGGAGCGCGCCGTGGCGGCGTACCCGCCCTACGCCGACTACCAGAAGAAGACCGACCGCGAGATCCCGGTGTTCGTGCTGGAGCCCGCCGACACCGCCCAGGGGCGCGCGGAGCGCGCCGACGGGAATCGCTCCGGCTCGTGAGGCAAGAGGGCGCGGATGCCGGGCACCCGCGTGTCGGGCCCCGCCGCGTTCCCCCGTCGCGGCGGGGCTTTCAGCTGCCCTCCCGGGCGGGCCGGTCGGTGATGTCGAGGAAGATCTGGTCGGCCTGGGGCACGGTGCGCGCGATGGACCGCTTGATGCGTACGGCGACCTCCTCGACCCGCTCGCTGTCCAGGCCGGGAACCAGGTCGACCCGGGCGGCCACCAGCGCCGAGTCGATGCCGGTCTTCATGGTGAACAGCGCCTCCACGCTGTCGATCTCGGGCTGCGCCCGCAGCAGCGAACGGATCCTGCCGGTCGTCTCCGGTTCCGCGGCCTCGCCGATCAGCTGCGCGCGGGCGTCCTTGCCCAGGCGGTAGGCGACGTATACCAGCAGCGCGCCGATGGCGAGCGAGGCCGACGCCTCCCACACCACCTCGCCGGTGGCCATGTGCAGCGCCATGCCGGCGAGGGCGAGCATCACGCCGAGCACCGCGGTGCCGTCCTCGGCGACGACGGTGCGCAGGGCCGGGTCGCGCAGGCCCTCGGCGACGCCCTGGGCGCGCAGCTGGTGCAGGGCGCGGAGCAGGGACGCCCCCTCGGCGAGCAGGGCGATACCGAGGACGACCATCCCGGCCGCATAGCCGCCGAAGCTCTCCTCGGTGCCCCGGGTCAGCGCCTCGACGCCCTGGAAGAAGGAGAAGCAGCCGCCCATGACGAAGATCCCGACCGCCGCGAGCAGTGACCAGAAGAAGCGTTCCTTGCCGTAGCCGAAGGGATGCCGCCGGTCGGCGGGGCGGCGGCTGCGGCGCAGGGCGGCCAGCAGGAAGACCTCGTTGAGGCTGTCGGCCACGGAGTGCGCCGCCTCCGACAGCAGGGCGGGCGAGCCGGCGAGCACCCCGCCGATCGCCTTGGCGACCGCGATGACCAGGTTGGCCGCGAGCGCGACGAGCACGGTCACGCGGGTCTTGCGGTCCGCGTCGTCGGCCGCCCCGCCGCCGGCCGCGCCGGCTGTCCCCTCGGCCGTCCCGCCGGCCGTCCCGCGGCCGGTCGTGGGGTCGGTGCCGGTGTCCGGGGCCTTCCGGGTCCGCGCCCGCCGCCCGGCTCCGTCCTGCGCTGATGGTGTGGATGTCCCGCTCACCACCGCCGGTTGCCCCCGGTGGAGCGGATCACACCGTGCCGGGTTCACAAACCGGGGAACTCGGGGAACCCGGTCAGGGGCACTGCCCACCGCAGGGAGGAGAGAGGTCATGAGCGGCCAGGACCACGCGAAGGGAGACGGCAACAGCGCGTACGGCAGGAAGTCGTTCCAGCGGTCCCAGAGCCACTTCGCGGACCGGATCACGGCGGACGGCCGGGACGGCTGGCCGGTGGCGGCGCACCGTTACCGTCTGGTGGTCAGCCGTGCCTGTCCGTGGGCGAGCCGGGCGGTGATCTCGCGCCGGCTGCTGGGGCTGGAGGCGGCCGTGTCGATGGCCGTCGCCGACCCGGTCCAGGACGACCGCAGCTGGCGCTTCACCCTCGAACCGGACGGCCGCGACCCCGTCCTCGGCATCCGCTTCCTCAGCGAGGCGTACGACCGGCGGGAGACCGGCTACCCGGGCGGGGTCAGCGTGCCGGCCGTCGTCGACGTGCCCAGCGGCCGGCTGGTCACCAACGACTACCAGCGGATCACCCTGGACCTCGCCACCGAGTGGACCGCCCTGCACCGCGAGGGCGCGCCGGACCTGTATCCGGAGCCGCTGCGCGACGAGATCGACGAGGTGATGGCGGGCATCTACGCGGACGTCAACAACGGTGTCTACCGGGCCGGTTTCGCCACCGGCCAGGAGACGTACGAGGCCGCCTGCTCGGACGTCTTCCGGCGGCTGGAGCTGCTGGCCTCGCGGCTGGCCGGGCAGCGCTACCTGGTCGGCGACACGATCACCGAGGCGGACATCCGGCTGTTCACCACGCTGGTCCGGTTCGACGCGGTCTACCACGGCCATTTCAAGTGCAACCGGTGGAAGCTGACGGAGAACCCGGTGCTCTGGGCGTACGCCCGCGACCTGTTCCAGACCCCCGGGTTCGGCGACACCGTCGACTTCGACCACATCAAGCGGCACTACTACCAGGTGCACACCGGCATCAACCCGACCGGCATCGTGCCGCTCGGTCCCGATCTGCGGGGGTGGCTGACGCCGCATCACCGCCAGGAACTCGGCGGGCGCCCGTTCGGGGAGGGCACTCCGCCGGGGCCGGTGCGCCCGGGCGAGGAGGTCCCCGCGGCCGGGCGGCCCTGATCCCGCCGGAGACCGGCGCCGACGCCGGGCCCACGATTCGGTACCGCTACCGCCGGTACCTCACGGAAAAGGAGAAATAGGTGGCCAAGAAGAAGAAGCAGAAGCTCCCCCTCGCCTACCAGCCCGTCGGCTGGGCGCTGGGGTGGGCCGGCGGCTGGCTGGCCGGGCTCGCCTTCCGCAAGACGTGGATGGCGATCCGGCACGAGGAGGACGCGCCGGACGCGCTGGACCCGGACCGCGGCTGGGGCGAGATCCTGCTGGCCGCCGCGGTCCAGGGCGCCATCTTCGCCGCGGTGCGCAGCGCGGTGGACCGCGGTGGCGCGAAGGCCATCGAGCGCTCGACCGGCGTGTGGCCGGCGGGGCAGAAGGGCGGCCGGGACTGAGACCGGCCCCGCTCAGCCCTGCTTCGGCGCCGTGGGCAGGGCGCGGCGCAGGGTGAAGGAGTGACCCGCCGGGTCGGCGTAGCCCCGTTCCTCGAACGGCCCGGCGGAGTCCTTCGTGTCCACCGGGCGGCCGCCCAGCGAGACGATCCGGCGTTCGGCCTCGTCCAGGTCGGGCACCACGAACTCCAGGTGTGCCTGGAGGGAGTTCTCGGGGCGCGGCCAGCTCGGCGGCGTGGCGTTGACGTCGCGCCGGAAGGCCATGCGGGTGCCGTCGGGGCTCCTGATCTCCACGCGGTTGGCGGTCGCGTCGGTCTCCTCGGCCGCCATCAGCTCCTTGTAGAACACGGCGAGCTTCTCGGGCTCGGCGCAGTCGAGCACGATGACGCCCGCGGTCACCACTGACATGTCTCCTCCGAAGGGTCCAGGGGCACGGGACGGTCGTCCCGCCGCCCTGCCCTTGCGGATATCCCGGCCCGCCGGATTCAGGCGCCTCCCACCGGCGTGGGCAATCTGTCAACTGCGGTGTCCGCTGGGGGAGGTGGGAGTGTATGCAGCTCAAGTGCCGTGCGCGGTAACGGGGATCACGGATGCTCCGTCGTGTAGATCATTTATGCCGTGGGCGGCCTCGTACCGCTTCTCGGTCCGGCTTCCGGGCGCGGAAGCCCGGTGGGAGTGCGCGGCCGGCCGGGCCGGCCGGCCGCCGGCAGGGCGGGGGCTCCGCGCCACGTCTCCCGAAGGGAGGCGCATGCCTCACGACGTCCGTTTCGGCCTCCTCCTCGACACTCCCGTCAGCCGGCCTCTGGAGTACGCGCGTGAGCGCCATCTGCGCCGGGTGCGGGCGAAGGGGCTGGTGCGCAGCGAGGCCGGGTTCGGGGAGTACCCCCGGGATCTGCCCCGGTCCACAAGGTGGCGGGTCCCCCCGAGCGTTCGGTCAGCGCGTCCGCCGGAACGTACGGCGGTAGGCCTGCGGTGAGACGCCGATCGCGGCCTGCAGGTGCCGGCGCAGCGAGGCACCGGTGGCGAAGCCGACCTGGCCGGCGACGCGGTCGACGGAGAGGTCGCTGGACTCCAGCAGCAGCCGGGCGCGGGCGACGCGCTGCTGGATCAGCCAGCGGCCGGGGCTGACGCCCACCTCGTCGTGGAAGCGGCGGGCGAAGGTGCGCAGGCTCATCCGGGCGTGCCCGGCGAGGTCGGACAGGGTCAGCGGTTCACCGAGGCGTTCGAGGGCCCAGACGCGGGTGGCGGCGGTGGCGGCGGCCCCGGTCTCCGGCACGGGCCGCTCGACGTACTGGGCCTGCCCGCCGTCCCGGAACGGCGGCACCACGCAGCGCCGCGCGACGGTGTTGGCCAGCCGGCTGCCGTGGTCCTTGCGGATCAGGTGCAGGCAGACGTCGACGCCGGAGGCGGCTCCGGCGGAGGTCAGGACGGGGTCGTCGTCGACGAAGAGGACGTCCGGGTCGAGGTCGACCTGTGGGAACAGCTGCCGGAACCGGTCGGTGGCCTGCCAGTGCGTGGTCGCCCGGCGGCCGTCCAGGAGTCCGGCGGCGGCCAGCACGAAGGCGCCGGTGCAGATGGACACGGTCCGGGTGCCGGGCCGGATCAGGGCGAGCGCGGCCCGCACGTCGTCCGGCACGCCGGCCGTGAGGTGGGCCGGCGCGACCGGCGCGACCACCACCGTGCCGGCCGTGGCCAGGACCTGCGGGCCGTGCTCGACGGTGATCGAGAAGTCGGCCTCGGTACGTACCGGGCCGCCGTCGACGCTGCACGTCACCACCTCGTACCGGCCGTCGGCCGCGCCGAGGATCCGGCGCGGGATGCCCAGTTCGAAGGGGTAGACGCCGTCGAGGGCGAGCACCACGACCCGTTCCGCACGCTGCATGGCACGATCTTATCGAAGCATGGCAATCTTGCCATTTCCCGAGCGGGCGGCCCCGGGCAGGCTGGGTCACCATGAGCGATGTGACCACCATGCGAGCCATCCGGCAGAACGTCCTCGGCGGCCCCGAGGTCCTTGAGGAAGTGCGGGTCCCGCGGCCGGCCCCGCGGCCGAACGAGGTGCTGGTCCGGGTCCGGGCCGCCGGCGTCAACCCCACCGACTGGAAGCACCGCGCCACCGGCGGCTTCCTCGGTGAGCCGCCCTTCACCCTGGGGTGGGACGTGTCCGGCGTGGTCGAGCGGACCGGCATCGGCGTGGCCCTCTTCCGGCCCGGCGACGAGGTCTTCGGCATGCTGCCCTACCCCTTCGGCCACGGCTCGCACGCCGAGTACGTCACCGCCCCGGCCCGGGCCCTCGTCCTCAAGCCCGCCGGGATCGACCACACCCGGGCGGGCGCGCTGCCGCTGGTCTCGCTGACCGCGTGGCAGGCGCTGGTGGAGCGGGCCGGCCTGCGGCCGGGGCAGCGGGTGCTGATCCACGCCGCGGCCGGCGGCGTCGGTCACGTGGCGGTGCAGATCGCCAAGGCCCGCGGCGCGTACGTGATCGGCACGGCGAGCGCGGGCAAGCACGGCTTCCTGCGCGGGATCGGCGTGGACGAGCCGATCGACTACCGGACGACCGACTTCACCGAGGCCGTGCGCGACGTGGACGTGGTGCTCGACACCCTCGGCGGGGACCACTCCGTGCGGTCGCTGCGCGTCCTGCGTCCGGGCGGCATCGTGGTGTCGATCCTGCCGGTCGGCTCGGACGACTTCTTCGCGGAGGCCGAACGGCTCGGGGTACGGGCGATCCGGATGCTGGTCGACGCCGACCACCACGGCATGCGGGCCGTCGCCGGGCTGGTCGAGGAGGGCCGGCTGCGCGCGACGATCGCGGGGACGTTCCCGCTGGCCGAGGCCGCCAAGGCGCACGAGATCGGCGACGCCGGCCGGACCACGGGGAAGCTGGTGCTGCTGAACGACTGACCGGACACCACCGGCGCGCGCGGTCCTCGCCGTAACACTTCGCTCACGTCGCGAAGAAACGCGGTCGGATTTCGAAGACATATGTCAACCGAACATGCTGGAATGCTCCTCGTCGAGGTAACTCGCAGGGTAGGGGCCGCAGTTGCGGGCCCACCCGTACCCGATGGGAGATGAGGCGACGTGGAGCAGAACGCCGCGCCGCTCACCCGGCATCTGCGGATCCGCCGCGAACAGGGGCACACCGTCCTGGAGTTCCGCGGCGAGATCGACATCGCCGCGGCGGCGGAGATCCTGCCGCACCTGGACGAGGCGACCGCGCGGCCCGGCGCCCGGATCGTGCTCGACCTCGGCCCGGTCGAGTTCTTCGACTGCTCCGGGCTGCGGCTGCTGTACCGGGCGCGCAGCCGGGTGCTCGCCCACGACGGGCGGCTGCACCTGGTGTGCGCCCACCCCATGACCCTGCGCGTCCTGCGGGTCACCGGGCTGCACCGGCTGCTGCCGCCGCTGCCCACGGTGGACGCGGCCCTGCGGCAGTCCGGGACGCCCGCGCCCTGATCCGCGGCCGCCGGCGCGCCGCTCCGTCTCGCCGCCGCACCGGCGTCGGGCGTACATCCGTCGTCCGCGCGGTCTGGCGACGGATTCGGGGGGCATGGGGAGAGGAGAAAGGAGGACCGTCGCCATGACGACTTCCCCCAAGCGCCTCCCCGGGCGAGTGCCGGGCTGGGCGAAGGCGCTGAGCGCCGTCGTGCTGGTGCTCGTCGTGCTGTTCGCCGGGATCCGGCTGAGCGTGCTGCCGGGTCTGAAGGACCTGTTCGGCACGGAGACCCAGGACCGCTCCGGGCCGGCCCTGCTCAAGTCGATCCAGGACATCAGCCGTTACGACGCCGCCTCCGGCAACTTCCAGGTGGTCGTGGACCTGGAGAAGGACGCCAGGTACCTGCCCGACGCCGTCCGCGGCACCCGCACCCTGTACGTCGGGGCGGGCACCGTGGACGCCTACGTCGACCTCGGCAAGGTCGGTGAGGACGACGTCACGGTCGACGAGGACCGCACGTCCGCCACGCTGCGGCTGCCGCACGCGGCACTCGGCGAGCCGGCCCTCGACCCCGACCGCTCCTACGCCGTCTCCAAGCAGCGCGGCCTGCTCGACCGGCTCGGCGACCTGTTCTCCGACAACCCCAACGGCGAACAGGCCGTGCAGCAGCTCGCGGTGCGGCACATCCGGGACGCGGCGAAGGAGAGCGAGCTCACCGCGCGCGCCGAGGGCAACACCACCGACATGCTCGAAGGGCTGCTGGGCTCCCTCGGATTCAAGGAGGTACGCGTCACCTACGGCCCGTGATCCGAGGGTGGGGACGCCCGGCGGGGTGCGGCGGGCCGGGTGCCGCATCTCCGCCGCTCCCGCGGGTAACCGCGTTGGTGTCCAGGCAAGTTGAGGTTTGGAGGAGCGAGTGGCCCGCGCAGCCCTGCTGTCCCGCGTCCTGTCCCGCCCGCGGCTCGCCAAGGGGTCCGCCGGGCCGCCCGCCGAGGCCGCGCCGAGGAAGCGGCGTCCGCTGCTGCCCCTGCTCGGGCGGGCGGTGGCGATGGCGTGCGCCTTCGCCGTCATGGTGGCGTTCGCCGTGGTGCTGGCCC
The DNA here is from genome assembly GCF_042430725.1 of Streptomyces cinereospinus. Classification (NCBI taxonomy): domain Bacteria; kingdom Bacillati; phylum Actinomycetota; class Actinomycetes; order Kitasatosporales; family Streptomycetaceae; genus Streptomyces; species Streptomyces cinereospinus. The sequence continues at coordinate 39,491 of NZ_JBHMCY010000056.1, forward strand.
GGCTCACCCTGGAGCCCTCCCCCGCCTCGGAGCCGCTGACGCACAGCAACCTGCGTCCGGGCGACTCCCTGCGGGCCTATCTGGACCAGCCGCAACTGCGCGACGCCGTCAAGCAGATCGGCGGCAACCTGCTGCTCGGGGTGCCCTTCGGGGTGCTGGTGCCGGTGCTCGCGCCCCGGGCCCGGGGGGTCCTGAGGGTGCTGCTGCTCACCGCGGTCGTGATGCTGACGGTGGAGCTGGCGCAGGGGGCGATGGTCACGGGCCGCGCCTTCGACATCGACGACGTCATCCTGAACACGACCGGCGCGCTGGCCGGGTACCTGCTGGTGGGGCGCCGGCTCGGGCGGGCGGTGCACGCGCGGTCCTGAGGACCGCGAACCGCTGGTCCGGGCCAAGGTATTGACGCGCCCTTACCTCATCTCTTAAATCAAGGGGAATCCTTCACCCCCCACCTCAGTCGGCGCCCGTGTGCGCGCGGGACGCCGTACGGAAGGGAAGGCCGTGGCTTCCCCACGCATGCTCCGCAGATGTCTGCTCGGCGCGCTGTCCGCCGTGCTGCTCGCCTCGGCCGCCGTGGCCGCGCCCGCCCAGGCGGAACCGGCCGGCGTCCAGGCGGTGACGTTCTCCGACACCTTCGACGGCCCCGCCGGCGCGGCGGTCGACTCCTCGAAGTGGCAGACCGAGACCGGCGACAACGTCAACAACCACGAGCGGCAGTACTACACGTCCGGCAATCGCAACGCCGCCCTGGACGGGCAGGGCCATCTGGTGATCACCGCCCGGCGCGAGAACCCGTCGAACTACCAGTGCTGGTACGGCCGGTGCGAGTACACCTCGGCGCGGCTGAACACCGCCGGGAGGTTCACCGCGCAGTACGGGCACGTCGAGGCCCGGATGAGGATCCCGCGCGGACAGGGCATGTGGCCGGCGTTCTGGATGCTCGGCCACGACCTGGGACAGGTCGGCTGGCCCAACTCGGGCGAGATCGACATCATGGAGAACGTCGGCTTCGAACCCTCCACCGTGCACGGCACGATCCACGGCCCGGGCTACTCCGGCTCGGGCGGCATCGGCGCGGGCTACACCCTGCCCAACGGGCAGGCCTTCGCGGACGGCTTCCACACCTTCGCGGTCGACTGGGCACCGGACTCGATCACCTGGTCCGTGGACGGCACCGTGTACCAGCGCCGCACCCCCGCCGACCTGGGCGGGCGGGCCTGGGTGTTCAACAAGCCGTTCTTCCTGATCCTGAACCTCGCGGTCGGCGGCTACTGGCCCGGCGACCCGGACGGCTCCACCGTCTTCCCGCAGCAGCTGGTGGTGGACCACGTGTCGGTGACCACGAGCGACACGGGGACCGGCGGGGCGATCCGAGGGCTGGCCGGCAAGTGCGTGGACGTCGCCGGGGCGAACGCCGCCAACGGCACCCCCGTCCAGCTCTACGACTGCAACGGGACCGCCGCCCAGCGCTGGAGCGTGGGCGCGGACGGCACGATCCGGGCACTCGGCAAGTGCCTGGACGTCGCGGGCGGCGGCACGGCCGACGGCACGGCCGTCCAGCTGTGGGACTGCAACGGCACCGCCGCCCAGCGATGGGTGGTCACGTCGGCGCGGGACATCGTCAACCCCCAGGCCGACAAGTGCCTGGACGTCACCGGCAACTCCTCGGCCAACGGCACCCGGCTGCAGATCTGGACCTGCACCGGCGGCGCCAACCAGAAGTGGACCGTCGGCTGATCACCGCCGGCGCGGGGTCCAGGTGAACTTGTCGCCGCCGACCCAGCGGACCACGTCCGGGTCGTCCAGATCGTGGACCGTGATGCCGAAGGCGGCGGCGGTCTCCAGGACGTCGGTCACGGCCCGCGCCGCACCGACCACCTCGCCGTCGATCTCCATGATGCGGAACGGCGGACTGCCGGGCTGGACGCCGAGCACCATGATCCGCGGATGGGAGATGTAGGGGCTCGCGATTTCGGTCATGACATAGAGCGTAGAGCGGATCCGGCCGGCACGGCCCCCGCGGCGGCCGGGGCGGCGCCCAGGAGCTCACCGGGGCTCAGGGGCGCCGCCAGTCGTCCGCGGTCAGGTGGGAGCCGGCCTGCGGACCCATCCGGAGCATGCCGCCGTCGACGGTCCAGGAGGCGCCGGTGACGTACGAGGCGTCGGGGCCGGCGAGGAAGGCGATCACGGCGGCGACCTCCCGCGCGTCGCCCGGCCGCCCCAGCGGCACGCCGGGGCGGCGCTCGGTGCGCACGTCCGTGTCCTCCTGGCCGGTCATGGGCGTGGCGATCTCGCCGGGCGCGACGGCGTTGACGGTGATGCCGTGCTCGGCCAGTTCCAGCGCCATGACCTGGGTGAGCAGGCCGAGTCCGCCCTTGGCGGCGCAGTACGGCGCGGCGCCCACCCGGGGCTGGTGCTCGTGCACGGACGTCACGTTGACGATCCGGCCGCCGTCTCCCTGGCGGATCATCCGCCGCGCCGCCCGCTGCCCGCACAGGAACGGGCCGACGAGGTCGACGTCGAGGACCTCGCGCACCGTGGCGAGCTCCAGGTCGAGGAAGGGGGTGGCCGTGCCCGTCCCGGCGTTGTTGACCAGCACGTCCAGCCGGCCGAGCCGCTCGCACAGCTCGTCGACCGTGTCGGCGGCGTCGGGCAGCCGGGTGAGGTCCATCCGGGCGACGGCCGCCCGCCGCCCCTTGGCCCGCACCTCCTCGGCGGTCTCCTCGGCACCCTTCTCGTCGCTGTGCCAGGTGATGCCGACGTCGAGCCCGGCCTCGGCCAGCCGGACGGCGGTGGCGCGTCCGATGCCCGAGTCGGCGCCGGTGATCAGGGCGACCTTGGGGTGGGGTTCGGTGGGGGCGGTCATGAAGGCCTCCGGCGGGACGACGGACGGAACGAGGCATCGCAGTACCCCGGCGCGTATCGGACAAACGGCCCTGCGTGGCCGTGCGGCTCCCCGGGGACCGGGGAACCCTGGAGGGTGACCCGCAGGAGGTGGCGATGGAACCCGTCGACGCGCTGGACCGGATCGCGTTCCTGCTGGAGCGGTCGCTGGCTCCGGCCTACCGCGTCCGCGCCTTCCGCACCGCCGCCCGCGTGGTGGCCGCGCTGCCCGTCGACGAGCTGCGGGCGCGGGCGGACGCGGGGTCGCTGGAGTCCCTCAAGGGCATCGGCCCGAAGACCGCGCAGGTGGTGCGGGAGGCACTGGCCGGGCGGGTGCCGGGCTACCTCGCCCAGCTGGAGCACGAGGCCGGGCCGCAGCGGCCGGTCCAGGGCGGCGAGCGGCTGCGGGCGCGGCTGCGCGGGGACTGTCACGTGCACTCCGACTGGTCGGACGGCGGCAGCCCGATCGACGAGATGGGCCGGGCCGCCGCGGCGCTCGGCCACGAGTGGACGGCGCTCACCGACCACTCCCCCAGGCTGACGGTGGCCCGCGGGCTGTCGGCCGAGCGGCTGCGCGAGCAACTGGACGTGGTGGCCGCCCTCAACGCGGCCTGGGCGCCGTTCCGCCTGCTCACCGGCATCGAGTGCGACATCCTGGAGGACGGCTCGCTGGACCAGGACCCGAAACTGCTCGGCCGGCTGGACGTGGTGGTGGTGTCCGTGCACTCCAAGCTGCGCATGGACGCCCGCTCGATGACCCGCCGCATGGTGCGGGCCGTCCGCGATCCGCACGCCGACGTCCTTGGGCACTGCACCGGGCGGCTGGTGACCGGGCGGGGGCGGCCGGAGTCGGAGTTCGACGCGGACGAGGTGTTCGCCGCCTGCGCCGAGTCGGGCACGGCCGTGGAGATCAACAGCCGCCCCGAGCGGCTCGATCCGCCCCGCCGGCTGCTGCGCCGGGCGGTGGCGGCGGGCGTGCTGTTCTCGATCGACACCGACGCGCACGCGCCGGGCCAGCTGGACTGGCAGATCAACGGCTGTGCCCGCGCTGAGGAGTGCGGGGTACCGGCGGAGCGGGTCGTGACCACCTGGTCGGCCGACGAACTGCTGGCCTGGACCCGGGAGGGGCGGGTGCCGGCCGGGGCGGCATGAGGCCACGGGCCCCGCTTGGCGGGCCGCTCGCGTGGTACTCGTGCGACGGACGAGGCCGGACGAGGCCGGACGAGGCCGGACGAGAACGGACGAGAACGGACGAGGCCTGACGAGAACAGACGGGAACCGGCAGGACGGACCGGGACTGCCGGGGACTGCCGGGACTGACCGAAGGGGAGTGGAAGGACCACCATGGATCGCGCCGCCGTGTTCGACGTCGACGGAACGCTGGTCGACACCAACCACCTGCATGTCGTGACCTGGTGGGAGGCGTTCCGGCAGGCGGGCCACCACGTCCCGATGCACGCCGTGCACCGGGCGGTGGGCCTGGCGTCGTCGGACCTGATCGCGCACCTGCTCGGCGACGACCGGGACCCGGAGCGGGACGACGAGCTGAGCACCGCCCACAAGGTCCTCTACGGGCAGTACTTCGACCGGCTGCGCGCGCTGCCGGAGGCCGGCCGGCTGCTGCGCCGGCTGCACCGGGACGGCTGGAGCGTGGTGCTCGCGACCTCGGCGGGCGGCGCCGAGCTGACCGCGCTGCGCCGGGCGCTCGACGCCGACGAGGTGATCACGGCGACGGCCGGCGCCGACGACGTCGAGGAGGGCAAGCCCGCCCCGGAACCCGTCGAGCACGCCCTGGAACGCGCCGGGGTGCCCGCCGAGCGGGCGGTGTTCGTCGGCGACACCGTGTGGGACATGCGGGCCGGAAGCCGGGCCGGGGTGCGGTGCGTGGGCGTGCTGTGCGGCGGGATCCCGCGGGCCGACCTGGAGGACGCCGGGGCGGACGCCGTCTACGACGACCCCGCTCATCTGCTGGCGTCCCTGCCCGAACTGGGCGGCGCCGCGAGGTGACGGAGGTCACGCCGGCGGGGCGGCACCGGGTGGAACACGCCAGGACGGTCGCCCGTTGGACCAGCCGCGGGTGCGGATGGGACAGTGTCCCCGGGCCTCACTTCCCGCCCACAGGGACGATCGTTCGGCTGAAGCCCTGTGGAGCCTTTCGCCGCGAGGCGACCGCCATCCGCGCCCGCCTTCGTACAAGCCCCGACCGGCCTCCCCCGTCCGGTCGGGGCTTTCTCGTGCGTGCGCCCGGCCGCGGCCGGGTACTCGGTGCCCTTCACCGGACGAGTCCGCCCGAGAGGAGCCGAACGTGAACAGCGCAGTGGGCAGCAGGATCGTGGTCACGGGCGCCACCGGCAACGTGGGCACCAGCGTGGTGCGCCTCCTGTCCGAGGATCCGGGGGTCGGGATGGTCCGGGGCCTGGCGCGCCGGCTGCCCGAGTGGTCGCCGCCGAAGACCGAGTGGGCGGCGGTCGACGTGGCGTCCGAACAGTCCGACCTGGTCAAGGAGTTCCTCGGCGCGGACGCCGTGATCCATCTGGCCTGGGCCTTCCAGCCGACGCACGACCCGGCCACGACCTGGCGCACCAACGTGCTGGGCGGTATCCGGGTGTTCGACGCGGTCGCCTCCGCGGGCGTGCCCACCCTCGTGCACGCGTCCTCGGTGGGCGCGTACTCGCCGGGGCCCAAGGACCGGACCGTCGACGAGTCCTGGCCGACGCACGGCTGGCCGGACGCCGCGTACTGCCGGGAGAAGGCCTATCTGGAGCGCACCCTCGACACCTTCGAGCGCGACCACCCCGGCGTCCGGGTGGTGCGGATGCGGCCCGCTTTCCTGTTCAAGCGGGAGTCGGCGAGCGAGCAGCGGCGCATCTTCGGCGGCAAGTTCCTGCCGGGGCCGCTGGCCCGTCCCGATCTGCTGCCCGTGCTGCCGGACATCCCGGGTCTGCGGGTGCAGGCGCTGCACACCGACGACGCGGCCAGGGCGTACCAGCTGGCGGTGGACTCGGACGTGCGGGGGGCCTTCAACCTCGCGGCCGACCCCCCGGTCGACGCGCGGCTGCTGGCCGGACTGCTCGGCAGCCGTCCGGTACGGCTGCCCCGCGGCGCGGCCCGCTCGGCGATCGCCGCCGCGTGGGGGCTGCACCTGCTGCCCGCCTCCCCGCACCTCTTCGACGCCGTGCTGCGGCTGCCGCTGATGGACTGTACCCGCGCGCACACGGAGCTGGGCTGGCGGCCGACGCGCACGGCCCCCGAGGTGATCGAGGAGTTCCTGCACGGGATGCAGCAGGGTGCGGGGGCGCGGACGGAGCCGATGCGGGGCCGGAAGGTGGGCTGAGCGCCCTCCCCCCCGGCCGGGTCGTATGTCGGCCGGGGGTCCGTCAGTCGGGTGATTCGTCGGGTGCGGGCTGCTCGGGGTGGACCGCGGCCGACTGCCCGGCACCCTGCCGGCCGGTGCCCGCCTCGTCCACGTCGGGGACGTCGGCGGTCTCGTCCCGCGCGCCGTCTCCGGCGTCCTCGGCGTCCTCGGCGGCGCGGTCCGGCCCGGCCGACGACACCTCCCAGGGGTCCTCCCCGCCCGGGTCGGCCTGCTGGTCCGGCAGGTCGCGCGGTACGGGGTCGGGGTTGCGGCCCGGTTCCTCATGGCGGTGGTCGGTCACGACGTACTCCTTCTCTGGCGTCCGGGACTCACGCGAGTACCGCCGCGGACGGCGGCGAAACCGCACGTCGCGCCAGCCGCCCGGCCGGCACGGCACGCGTTCCCGGCCGGCACGGCACGCGTTCCCGGTCAGTGCGGCGCGCGTTCCCGGTCAGTGCGGCGCGCGTTCCCGCAGGGCCGCGCGCCAGGCCGGCGGCGGTCCCTGCGGCGCGGGCTCCGGACGACGGCCGCCGCGGGCGAAGAAGTCGGCCAGCGGCAGGATCGCCGCGCCGACGGTGACCGCGTCGGGCCCGAGCCGGCCCAGCTCGATGGTGACCTTCTCGGCCGGATGCCGCAGGGCGTACGCCACCGCGTGCCGGCGCACGGCGGGCAGGAACCCGGCGCCGAGCTGGAGTCCGGCCCAGCCGCCGATGAGGATGCGCTCCGGCTGGAAGAGGTTGATCAGGTCGGACAGGCCCGCGCCCAGGTACTCCGCGGTCTCCTCCAGCACGGCCAGCGCCGCCGGGTCGGCCGCGCCCCCGGACGGATAGGCGGCGGCCAGCAGGGCGGTGAGCGCGGTCTCCTCGTCGGTGCCCTCGGGCAGGTGCCCGCCCTCCTCGCGCCAGCGCTCCAGCAGCGACTCGGCGCCCGCGTAGGCCTCCAGGCAGCCGAGCGCCCCGCACCGGCAGCGGCGGCCCCTGACCCGTACCGTCAGATGCCCCCACTCGACGGCGCGCCCGTGGTCCACCTCGGGGGTGACCAGGCAGGCGCCGACGCCGGAGCCGAACAGGACGACCGCCGCGTTGCGGGCCCCGCGGCCGCCGCCGAACCACATCTCGGCCTGGCCGAGCGTCTTGGCGCCGTTGTCGATGAAGTACGGGGCGCTCTCGGGGAGCCGGGAGGTGGAGCGGAGCAGCTCCTCCAGCGGGACCGCGTCCCAGCCGATCGTCTGGCCGTGCACGACGGCGCCCCGGTCCGGGGTGCGCTCGACGATGCCGGGGACACCGATGCCGACCCCGAGCAGCTGCCCGGGGGCCACGTCCGCGGCGGCGAGCACCTCGGCGACGCCGTCGCGGACGTGGCCGACGATCACCTCGACGTCGTACCGCTGCTGCTCCAGCGGCCGTTCGGTGCGGGCGAGTTCGGTGAGGGCGAGGTCGAACAGCTCGATGCGCACGCGCGTCTCGCCGACGTCGACGCCGATCATGTGGCCGCTGCCGGGGGCCACCCGCAGCAGCGTGCGCGGGCGCCCGCCGTCGGAGTCGACGCTGCCCGCCTCCTCCACCAGCCCGTCGGCGACCAGGTCGGCCACCACGTTGCTGACCGACCCCGAGCTGAGGCCGGTCGCCGGGCCCAGCTCGAAACGGCTGAGCGGGCCGTCGAAGTAGAGCCGTTGCAGCACGGCCGTCCGGTTGGCCCGCCTGAGGTCACGCACCGTGCGCCCGTTCCGCCCCGCCATGTGGCTCCTTCCGAACCCTGCCCGGCCGGCGACGTAGTCGGCCGGAGCACCGAGGGGGATATTACTCCAACCCTTAATTCAGGCCCTGAGCTAAGCGGGGCGGGGCTCGGGGTGCCCCTCGCCGGCGCCCGGCCGGCGGCGTACGCGTCCCCGACGGGCCGCCCGTCCGCGGCCGGCGCGTCGAGCCACGCGGCGGCCCGGCGCCCGCGCCCGGGATGCTGCTCCCGGTAAAGGGTACGGAACGCCTCGCGCACGCCGCCTGACCTCCGGGCCGGCGGCGACGGTCCGGAGGTCAGGCGGGACCGCGACGATCACTGGCCGGATCCGGCGCGGACCTTCGGGCAGACTTCCAGGGATGTTCCGCCACAAGACGGTCGATACCCCCCGGCGATGTCGAGACGTTCGATGGCCCAGGTGACGGGGAACAGGCCAAGGGATGATAGGTCAACGAGACTGGTCGGCCGACCGTGCCCGGCTGACGAAGTGGCGCCGTGACCCGGTGGTCGTCCAGACGCTGCGCTCGACGGTCGCGGCAACCGTCGCGTACGTCATCGCGCTGCGCCTGAGCCCCGAGGCCGCGCCGCTCACCGCCCCCCTGACCGCGCTCCTGGTCGTCCAGGTCACCCTGTTCGCCACGCTCACCAACGGCATCCGCCGGGTGAACTCCGTGGTGGCCGGCGTCCTGGTCGCCATCGCCTTCAGCCTGCTGGTCGGCCTGACCTGGTGGAGCCTGGCCCTGCTGATCGTGGCCGCGCTGGCCGTCGGCCATCTGGTGCGGGTCGACGAGTACGTACCCGAGGTGGCGATCAGCGCGATGCTGGTGCTCGGCGTCACCACCGTCGGGGACACCGCCTGGGCGCGGATCGTGGAGACGCTGATCGGCGCGGTCGTCGGGCTCTCCTGCAATCTGCTGCTGGCGCCGCCCGTGTGGGTGGGCGAGGCCGGCGAGTCGATCGAGGGGCTGGCCCGCCGGATGCGGCAGTTGATGCTGCGGGTCGGCGAGGAGGCCGGAGGCCGCACCCCCGTCGAGCACGCGGCCGAGCGGCTGCACGAGGCACGCCGGCTCGACCACGACATCGTGCGGGTGGACGCGGCGCTGCGGCAGGCCGAGGACAGTCTGCGGTTCAACCCGCGGGTCCGGGAAGGGCTGCTGAACCGGGTGGTGCTGCGGACGGGACTCGACACGCTGGAGATCTGCACGGTGGTGCTGCGCGTCCTCGCGCGCACCCTCACGGACCTGGCGAAGGAGCGGGACCCGGAGCCGCTCTTCGCGGGCGATTCCGGATCGGTCGTGGAGCAGCTGCTGTCCCAGATCGGCGACGCGGTGGTCAGTTTCGCGGTGCTGGTCACCACCAGCGTCAGCGCCAGCGCCGAGTCGGCCGAGGACCGGCTGGCCGCCGAGCTGCACGGGGCCGCGGCCACCCGCGACAAGCTGGCCCAGCTCCTGCTGGACGAGGTCCGGCGCAACGCGCGCGAGTGGCAGCTGTACGGCGCCGTGCTCACCGAGGTCAACCGCATCCTCGACGAGCTGGACACCGAGCACCGCACCCGCCGGCTGCTGGAGGAGCTGGACCGCCACACGCGTGAGCAGCGCGAACGCAGGCCGCGGCTGACCCGGCTGCGTGAACGCCTGGGCGTCCAGGAGCAGCTGTGGCGGAACCGGACGGGGGCCGGCGAGCGTTCTTGGTGACGGAGCGCCGGGACCGGACCGGCACCGGTGGCGAGGGGGCGGGCGGATGAGCGGCACCACGGTGCGCGTCGACGGGAACACACTGCGACTGCCGGGCGGGGTGGCGGTGCGGTTCGTCCGGACGCTGCGGCTGCCGGAGACCGGCACGCACGCGCTGCCGCCGGGGCTCGGCGAGTTCCCGGTGCGCCGCGTCGCCGACTACCCGGACACGGTTCCCGCGCGGTGGCGGGCGCGCGGCGGCGTGATGCTGCCGGTGTACCTGCGCGAGGCGATGTGGCTCAGCTTCGCCGGGTCGAGCGAGCCCGCGGCCCTCCAGGTCGGCGTGGGCAAGGTGTGCGCGGTCTCCGGCCGGCCGTGGAGCGACCGGCTCGCCCGCGATCCGCAGAACTACGTGGTGCTGCCGCGCCAGCCCTGGCTGGACGGGATCAACTCCGGCGAGGGCACCGTCCGGCAGTTCGTGGCGGTGCCGCTGGGCCTCGGCGCGACCGTGGAGGGGCAGGTCACGGGCGAGGAGGTGTGGGGCGGGGTACAGCTGCAGTCGTTCCCGCTGGACGACGCGGCGCTCGCCGCCTGGCGCGCGGAGCAGCGGCGCAGGGCGGAGCGGGCGCGGGCGGTGCCTCCCGCCCCCGGCGGCTACGCGGCCGCGCCCGCCCCGATGGCGGCGCCCGCGGCGACGGCCGGGGGTCCGCCCCGGGCGGCCGCCGCGATGGGGCTCGGCGTCGGCGGCTCGATGCGCCAGGAGGTCTACCGGGACGACCGGCCGCTCGGCGACTGGGCGCGGCGGCCCGCGGGGCGGGTCTTCGTCCACCTGGTGACGCCGCCGGAGTGGCGCCGGATCACCGGCGAGGCGCCCCCGCCGTCGCCGGTGGACCGCGCGGCCTACACCCGCGCGGGACTGCCCTGGTTCGACTACTACGACCAGGACGCGGAGGACCTCGCCGCCCCGGACACGCTCTCGGCGGTCAAGCCTGTCGGCGACTGGCTCGGCGACGACCACGAGCCCTGGCAGGAGCCCGCGCCGCACCAGGTGAAGCCGCTCGGCGACGCGCCGGGGCAGCCGGTGGCGGACGGCGACTGGTAGCCCGGAGCCGAGGGTCGCGTCCGGCGCACCGCCCGGTGCCGCGCTTGCTCTCGGCGGGCGGTCCGCGCGTTCGCCTCACCCGTCGCGGTCTGGGCGCTGCCGCTGCCGGGCTCGGGGGCAGGCGGCGGCGTTCGCCTGCGCGAGCAGCGCGTGCATGCGTTCGGTGAGCTGGGCGACCCCGTCGGCGGGCGTGTGGAAGGGCAGTCGTACGTCGCCGTGGGCGCGGCGGCGTTCGACACGCAGCGTCAGTCCGTGGCGGTCGACGGCGAGCGGCCGGACCCGGACCACGCCGTACAGGCTGCCCGGTTCGACGAGCCGGGTGAGCCGCTCGACCGCGTCGGGATGGGCCTCGGCCAGGTGGGTCAGCAGCCGTGCCTCGGCGGTGGCCAGCGGGTCGGGCGCGGCGGCGGCGAACTGGTCCGGGTCGATCACCACGGCACCGGACGGGCGGCGCAGCACGACGCGGGTGGCGTGCAGGGCGAGGTGGCCCTCCTCGACGGTGAACCAGCCGGCCAGCCAGAGGCGGACCCGGATGCGGTCGCGCATCGGGACGGGGGCGACGTCGGCGAACTCCAGGACGGCGGAGGGTTCGCCGCGGGGGGCGCAGAGGGCGGCCGCGAGCAGGGCGCTGTCGTCCGGCACGTGCAGCAGGACCCGGCCGTCCTCCGTCACGGTGTGCGCGCCGACCAGGTCCTCGCGCACGCCCTCCGCGGTCACCGCGCACGACCACGCGGTGACGAGCACCGACCGGGCTTGTTCCGCCGCGGCGGGCGCGGCCGTCCGGGCTTGGCTGTCACCCATCCCCGCTCCTCCTCATAAGGTAAGGCTCACCTAACTTACCGAAGATCCGGGCGCACGCCAACCACGTCGGCGCAGACGGGCCGATCCGTGTCCCAGCGGGTGAACAGCTCGAAGGCCGCGACGGGGCGGCCCCCGAACCGCTCCCCCGTGCTAGCGCCAAGGCCGTGAAGTTTGCGGTGGGGTGGGGTCGTCAAGTGGGTGAGACGAGCA